>NZ_PJPV01000081.1 GCF_002864045.1 Endozoicomonas acroporae | reverse complement strand
AGTTGTAACGAAGCAGAGTGCCTGAACAAGGAGTCAGAAATATATGATTCCATATGGTTAGCTACTTAATATAGACTGGAGCCAGACCAATGAATGTGAAATAAGGAACTGGGGGCAAATTATTAGTATTAAAAAACATAATGAGGCTATTGAATTATTGAATCAATACTCTGACCTCATCTTATTAAAATAGTTCCGCCTTTAAACAAACAACCCATTCGTTATGATAACAAGGCATAAAATTATACTGCTGCTATTTAGAATAATGATGTAAAGTTCTTCGAAAGTCAGTGTTATGAATTCTGTAAGGCCATTGTCAGTTTATTAGCAAGATCCGGCCGCCCTACGGTACCTGATTCTAGATGTTTAATCAGAACTGATGTCTCATACCCTCTAAGGGCAAAATCATTCAGAAATGTAAGCATTGCTTTTTTTATATCATTCAAGCATTCATCTTCAATTCTTCTTGTGTATTCCAAATCGAAGTGAGCACCGTGGGCACCCATGGAGAGGGCCAAGCGTTTCCAGATGGTGGGATTTTCACCGACAATTCGTAACGCTACTGGAAAGTTAAAATTACTTAAGTCTAATGACTCTCCCGTTGCCGTTATTGGTTCCAGATGATCCAGTAAGTCAGTACCAACATCATCCAGTTGAAACATCTGATTTTGATGGATAATTTCACAACTTCGTAACAGGTCAAGCTTTTCTAATCCGGCAGTCAAGCCTTCCTGAGAAAAATAGTGGCGGAAAAATTCAATTCTGGTTTTTTCCAGACTACTTTGATTATTCTCGCGTGCCTCAGAATATTGATTGAAGTGGCGGCTGGCAAACGCAAAAACGATCAACTGTTTGTGGGATAGAAAGGATAGCTTGTTAACAATCCACTGATCCAATTTGGGAAACCTGGTGGCAAAGTTATCCTGTTCAGCAAGCACCAGGCGATTGGCCGGAGTTTCTGCCATAGCATTATGTTTTTCAATCACTCGCTTTAATACGGGAGTTCGGCTTTGTTGATCGTAACCCAGATTATTCAACCCCTCTAGTAACAATTTAGCCGCTTGCTCAATGGATACTTTTGGTTGCTGAGACTGACCAGGCCAATAAGCCTGATCAGGAAGCAGGTGAAACGGTGATTCACTGTCCTGAGAATTGCTGGTAGAAGCAGCGGAAAAAGTTGGCGTGTGGTTTCCCCAAATCATGATGATAACCTCAGTTAATGATTTATTAATATGGACTGCCATCTACTTGGATAGTTCCACAAGATAAACAGATCCCGATAAATTATTCTGGCTATCTTTAAATCCCGGTTTGATATTGCACCGAGTAATGCCCAGCTGTATTTTGCTGACGTGACGCTAAGAATTGAAATCCTTGTTTCGCGACTAACGGTTATGAACCTGTTTGCTTTTTTTGGGGTGGCCAATAAATCCATGGCGTTGATGCTCGCGGATAACCGACAGTTCTCAGCTGCTTTTGATCATTTCAATGGTGCTCCCGTAGAGGCGCAGCAGATTTACCGGTTGCTTATCCGAAAACAAACACAGTTACAACTTAAGTCTAAAATTATTTACAGTACCTAGTGTGATATAGTTTCAAGCATCGGAATGAGTGAAAGATATACCAATGATAATAAATAGTTAAGATAAGGAGCCATCTTATGGATAATCGTATCCCGCCGAATTCAAAAAAAGTTACTTTTGCGAATCAAGATGTTAATCAATATCAGCTGGCTGAGGATTCTGGAGAATTTGGTGGGAAAAAGGTCTCTTCGAAAAATCCTATCAAGATGCTCATTATTTCACTTAAAAAGCTTAAAGATTTTATTATGAAGACAATTCGTGACAGACAGATAAAATTGTATAACCAGGCTCTGGTAAAGGCCCGTATAAATAAGGATTATGCTAAGAATTTAAGGAATGCGAGAATTGATAAGGCCTACTACAATTTTTTAAATGAAAGAATGAATGAAGCTGGATTTGACAAGGGTTTACTTAAAGAAAAAAACTCTAAAGAAATTGCCGGTATTCTTATAGATCATCAAATCATGACCAAGGATGATGCCGAATACCAGCATAAAATTAATGTTGACTTAGACGGTTCACCATTTTGGTAGATAAATGAGTTCAATTACTGTCAATGATAATTCATAAATATTCATATTGATGAATAAAACACTGAACTAATCAGTTTTTTTTTCGCCTGAAGAACTCTCAATTTTGCGACAATGCGCGCTGTGGCTCAGAGTTGTGCATTACCACCAGGTGATTCACTACGGCTAAAACCGTTATTCATATTAGGCAGTTTAAATTCGAACATAATTTTTCAATCTCTCCATGTGCCACTGTTTGGTTGATTCTGCCAAATATGGCATTTGCTCAGCAAAATGGGTTTTGTCCCAAGGGTTCTGTACTTTCGACTCCCAGATATTGTCGTGTAAGTAAAGTATACAGGGGGCATGTAGCTGAACATTACAGATGGTTCCATCAGCAAAGTGGATTGAGCAATCATGCTTGCAGGGTGCTGTCATGTAACAGTTTTCACCAACTTTGAACAGCGAAATATCTGAAATAGATGGGGTGTTACCAATAAGACCGGGCATTTAGTTAGTTCCTCAGTGACATGCTGTTGGTGAATTAGCCAGCTTAGACCAAATACCGGGAATTGGTAACGTATCAATAAATCGCTATCGACTTTGGATAGGTCTCAGAAGGTTTCTGTCTCATTCAGTGGTAAAACGTATCAAATCTCGATATTTTTCTGGCTGTAACCCTATGTTTTTGCAAAAATTATCAAAGAGTATTTCTATTCTATTTAAATCAATAGGTTCAACGTCATCCAATTTTAAAAATAATGGAATTTTATTTTTTTGTTGTTGCGATAGTGTATTCATCCATGAAAGTATTATCTCGTTAATTTTTCTTGCTTCCTGACCTGTTCGGGCACCATGCCAAAAACGTAATTCGAGAGTTCCATCTGGTTTACAGACTCTTTTCTCTGAATTATTGCTTGCATGTTGCGGCGCAAGTCTGATTTTAGCAGGACAATATACATGTTTTAATTCCCATAGTTGTTGAAAGGCGTACGCATAAGTATAAAAACCCGTGGGTTGCGTTGTTTTTCCGGCAGCAAGCTCTTTATTGATTAGTTGGATGGTGTGATCCAGGAGCGATTTCCACTGAGGAGCGCCATTACACATAGACAGATATGGAAAAAATTCTTCACACTCACGCTCTCTGTCAAGGGCTTTGACTAAAAAGCGTTCATTTTCTACCGAAAGTAAAAATCTGAATAACAATTCCGGATTATTTGAGATAGAGTTTCGGATATCTATATGTTTATGCCCAGATATGCCTTTCAATAAAAACAGGTCTGCAGGGGCAAGAATAAATATATCAAAAAGCTCATAAGCAGTATAAGTAGCTCCATTGCAGGTGAAAACCTGATCTATTGTATAAGGGCTGCAATTCACCTCAAAGACACCAAAATCAGGATAAAACTTACAATTCCAGTCACCGAAAGTGAAATCAAGCTCTTTAACCCGGTTGCTATTTTTAATGATTATGGAAAATTCTGATTCAGGTATATTCATGGACGACATTAAGAAAGATATATGTTCAGACCACTTTTTTATAAGGAGATCTGGTGAAAGTTTTTTACCTGGTGAACTTTCAAGGCTGAATTCAAACTCTTCTCCAAATCTTACAAGGTCGGGGTTAAATTCTGCCGTTTTTAAAAGACTATTGTTTAATAAAGAATTCTGAGTTTTAAATGCAGGTTCATCATAACAAGAATGATCACGATCTGAAAATCCATCAAAAAGAGTTTTGAATAAATGCTGTGGTGCTGCAGAGTTACAGAAGAAAGACCATAACTCACTTTTTTTAGAAGTTTCAACTGCTTTTGTATCCAGTGCATCTTTTGTGTATAGTTTGCTCCAATAATAATTATTTAATATTAAAAAAAGTGGAGATAAATTTATATGATTTTTTTCAGGGAGGAAATGGAATAGCTCTATTTTCTCATTATAAGTTTTTAAGTAGTTGCCAATTGTTTTTTTATTTAAAAAAAAGTCTCTTCCACCGCCAGAAGTCATTGAGAGCAAAAAGTCTGCGAGAAAATGATCCGGAAAGCGAAATATAGAGTCAGGTAGGTCTATGTAATTTTCAAGTTCAATTAGCAAAGGAAGTAATCCAAGAAAAAATATAATGTTTTTTTCACAAAACTGGTCTCTGCTATTTCTGACACAAAAGCCACAGGTCTTTATTAAATACTCATTATTTTCAGGCTTTGGGTACTTTTTTAAAATTTCAAATGGGTCTGTTCTTTCAAAAGAAGCCATTTCTTTATCAATTATCAACAAGAATTCAGTTAATCGGCTAATTGTATTTTCAGCTTCTGTTTCATTACAGAAACAATGTACAAATTGACTGTAAGCTTCGAGCAAATATCTTATGATTTCAGGATTGTTCCAGGCCCTGCCGATTATTGGCGCAAAATAATGAAGTTGAGTAAAATCTGAAGTTTTTGATTCTTGAGCTTTTATCTTCTTAAAGTCCCGATTGAACTTGAACTTTGCATCTTCTGAATATGTTCTTGAATCTACACCAAACAACCTTGGCTCAACTTTAGCCTCTTTCACCTGACGATAATAAGATTGACCAGGTGGTTGTAGCTCAGCTATTGAGGCATTATATACAGCCGTTGAATGTCTTTGTTGTTCTTCTATTCCTTGTAAGCTAACCATATTACACCAATTAAATTCTTTTACATTGTATTTTTCAGGATTCAGGTGGCTAAAAATTCCAATCATTTGAAACTTGATTGGAATGATGATAAGGGCTGGAAAATCTGGAGAACAACCTCGTTACCTAATTCACCTTAATGTCTATTAGACAGTGACAATTCGCATAAGTTCATAATAACCCAGTAAGAACGTATAGCAAAAAAACTCCAGGCGACTGTGCCTGTGGCAAAGCAAGTATTTGTTTCCGTTATCTTTGATCGGTCAAACGGCGCTCCCGTTGAGGCACAGCAGGTTATGCCGTTTGCCTATCCAGAGGACAATGACCAATGCCTTTTGACCCTTCGATTGCTGATCGTTCACTAAGGCTGCGAGGGGGCGGTCGGGGCTGTAAATATTCCTTCAGTTTGACGACTGAAAAGTTGGAGCAGTACCTTCTGAATTTTTAATGGAACTCTGGGGCGTTTCAGTAAAATTAGAAGTCACTGGGATATCACCTGATGTTTTAGCTAACTTGACTGACTGACGATACTGCTTTTTGCGCTCCCTTTGATGCTCCCTTTCGCGCTGGGCGTAAGCAGGATCTTTGCGAAGCTCCCTTTGGCGCTGCCTTTTGCGCTCCCTTTCGCGCTGGGCATAAGCAGGATCTTTGCGAAGCTTCCTTTGGCATTCCCTTTTACGCTTTCTTTGTTGCTCGGCGTAAGCGGGATCTTTGCGCAGCTCCCTTTGGCGCTCCCTTTTGCGCACCCTTTCGCGCTCGGCGTAAGCGGGATCTTTGCGACGCTCCCTTTGGCGCTCCCTTTGCTGCTCCCTCTGGCGCTCAGCGTAAGCGGGATCTTTGCGACGCTCCCTTTGGCGATCCTTTTTGCGCTGGGCGTAAGCGGGATCTGTCTTATAGCGCTCTCTTTGGCGCTCCCTTTTACGCACCCTTTCGCGCTCGGCGTAAGCGGGATCTTTGCGAAGCGCCCTTTGGCGCACCCTTTCGCGCTCGGCGTAAGCGGGATCTTTGCGAAGCGCCCTTTGGCGCTCCCTTTTGCGCTCGGCGTAAGCGGGATCTTTGTGAAGCTCCCTTTGGCATTCAATATGTGAAGAATTTTCATCAATAGTTTCTTCGGCTTGAATCGAGGGAGATCTATCTTGTTGAAGATGGTCACTTTTCAATCGTGGGGTAATAATCGCAATCGACGCAGTAGATTTAAAGGAATTACCAATGCCCTCTTGATTAGGAATTTGAATGGGTGGATTAAGTTTGGTATTAACATCTGTCGAGTTTTGTGAGGTTGATTGAATACCCTTTGTTAAGGAGTATATCGAAAAAGAATTATTTTCAGGATCATATTCTGCAACCTGATAATTTTTCAGTGGTATAGCTACTGGAATTGCGGGGGAATCTTTATGGTTGGTTTGATTTTGTATAGCGAAATCTTTCAGCCATTTTTTTTCAGAATTTAAATGCCCTTGAATATCAGAACTTGTAGATTGGTCAGTCATGTCATGGTTAGTTACAGGTTGTTCAACTTCAGTAACCATTCGGGAGAAAGCCTGACCTTTTGCACCAGATTCAGCTAAAGGCGTGCCTTGAATATTAGAAAGGCCATTAGGGACTGGACTTGATTGAGAAGAAGTTTGTCTATCCATTGAGTTATCGAATTATTGAATTACAGTTTAAGACCACGCTTTCTTATAAAAGTTTCTCCTTTTCGCCACTCATTCACCATTTATTTATGTCAATTAAGCATAAATAATTGCTATGGCTATTACTATTGATATGTGCCAATACCCCCCACATCAAATTTGATTAGACTGTCGCCATTTTCAGGGGGCGGCGGTTTATGAGCAGAGTTGATGGACGCAAACTAAGTCACACAGTTCACGAATCTATTCGCATAGAGGCTATTCAAAAGTGGTTGGATGTTGTTTCTGTCAAAGAAATTTCAGCGCAATACAGTACAGATCACACCTGCGTATACGACTGGATCAAACGTTATAAGGAAGGTGGGTTTGAGGCATTAAAGACCAGGCCATTTGGTGGCAGACCTCACAAACTGTCGGACCTGCAAAGGGCTGAGCTGGCTGAGATACTTCTCATCAAAAATCCCACTGACTTTGGATTTTACAAGGCGATGTGGACTCGCGATGATATTGTTGCCGCCATCATCAAAAGTGAGTTTGGTATCACCATACACCCGGCGGCTTTTGGCAAGATGCTTATAAAGAATGGGCTTTTTTTCCTCAGCGCCCGCTCTGACTGCCACAGTGCACGACCTGGGGAAAAAAGGGGGTACACCTGTCGTAGAAGCGACAGGGGCGCGGTTCGATATCAACCTGATTTCCTGCTGTCAGTGGTGAAGGCAACATGCGCTACATGGCCATCAATGGTCGCTTTAATACGGATCAGTTTATTCGTTTCCTGAAACAGCTGGTGCGCACTCATGATCGACCTATACTGGTTGTGGCCAACGGACACTCTGCCCATAAGGCTAGAAAAGTGCTCAAATATCGGCAGCAGGAGCCCCGTTTGTTGGGTATCCATATCTTGCCAGCTTATTCGCCAGTGTTGAATCCCGATGAATATGTCTGGAGTTATTTTAAGTCAGGTCACCTGGAAAGATTGATACTGCGAACCAAGGAAGCCTTTTTGAATGCAGTGAAACAAGGGCTCAGATCTCTCCAGAAACAACCGGATAAAATTTTGGGGTTTTCAGGGCTGAAGATACAGCTTATGACTGTATACAATGATTTGGATAGCATGGGCGCATATCAATAATATGATGAGTCTTCTGAATAATCAGGATTTAGACCGGCTCAATAATACCATTCGCTCGGCTGAGCATAATATGGCGAGCTTGGGTAACAATTCCCGCAATACCCTCAACAGCCTCCAAGATGAACTGGATGAATTGCAGGTCAGGCAGTCAGACATTGAGCCGCTATCAAACCCACCGTGGCGATCTGAAGGCACATCAGGCCGAGGCTATCGCCAAAGGGGATCAGGAGGTGATCAAGAATATCACCTCTGACTCAGGGTGAGATAGGTTCGATCGGGACTGTAAATACTCCTTCAGTTTGACGACTGAAAAGCGGGGGAGCAGTACTATCTAAATTTTTACCGGAACTCTGGAATGTTTCATCTAAATTAGAAGTCAGTGGTAAATCACCTGAGTTTTTATCTGAATTAACTGACTGAAGATAACGCGCTCTTGCGATCACAGCTAGCTCTTTAGCTTCTTCCTTGTTGGATGTTTGTCTTTTGATTCTTCGGTAGATCATTTTATAGATGTTTTGTCCTTCAGTGTAAACGGGATCTTTGCGAAGCTCCCTTTGGCGCTCCTTTTCACGCTCGGCATAAGCGGGATCTGTATGGTAGCGCTGCCTTTTGCGCTCCCTTTGGCGCTCCCTTTGGCGTTCCCTTTTGCGCTCGACAAGTGAAGAACTGCCATCAACATTAACTTCTGCCTGGGTTGTTTGGCTAACAGTTGTAGCTTGGTGCATGTATAACGGATTAACGACAGCAACTGGCCGTAAATCTTGTGAACTATGAATTCCGGCAGGAAGATTAGTTAACTGTAAACCTGAGTTTGTATGATTCGCTGTTGTTTGCTCTCTTTCAAGCTCGTCCCACGATATTAGCTGCTGAAAGGGAGTATTTGGTGTTAGTAATAATGCATTATTAATGGGTTTATACTCAGGCTGGTAAGGAACATATTCATCAAGAATGGATTGTGGTATCTCTTGAATACCTGTTCCAGAAGCGTTTTTTGAATCGAGGTTTGTTAGGGATGTAATATTATATTTATTCAATGAGTAAGAGTGATCAGCTTCATTTTGATATGTATCTGGTCCGCTATTGTAAGTAGGAATAGGGTTCAGTACTTGAACTGGTATGCCTTGATATATAGGCTGCTGTTCGGTGGCACCAAATTGCTGATCTTGATCTACTATGCCTAATGCGCTGGAACAAAGATAATAAAAAGAAGCATCATATGAAGGAAATTGATTGGTTTGATACATTGAATTATTGAATTGCTGAGTTACAGCTTAAGACCACGCCTTCTTATAAAAGTTCCTCTCTTTTTCAACTCATTCTTTATTTAGTGCTTGTCCGAAAACCCATCAGCCCTTGAAAACAGCAGTCTGTAACCTAACTTAATGGGTGAAAGTCTCATACTGAGCACAACTACGGTCCCTGGAGCATAGGATTTACGTCCCGGAGCCAAAATATCCTGACAAGAAAGGCGACCAAACGCAGCTATGATTTTCATGTGACAAAAGAATCATCTGCGAGAGGCTGCCCCCGATGGAAGTATGTCAGCCACTGACCATTCCCGCTAGTAATTATTGCCCTGCAATCGAGACGCTGCAACATCGGTTATCTCTTCTTCGCCAGTCATGCCATGGGCTCCACTGGGAGGATTACGAAAAGGAACTGCATAACCTCATGCAGAGCAGGAGGTTCTCTCTTAAGACCTTCGGACGTCAATGAACCTTCTATTGAGGTCAAGGGCACCGTTTATTGCAGGGTGGCTCAAAATCATCAAACATACCAATCTGCCGCTGGCCCTGTCCGGGTAAAGCGAACCCTGTATCGATCCGGCTCAGGAAGCAAATGTGTAGTCCCCCTGGAACTCCAGGCAGGGATTGTTGAAGGGTTCTGATTAGCCAGGGTGGCAAAGCAAGCGACGAGGATGGTGGCTCAGTCGCCACCATCCGAAGTTGCCAGCCTTCTTGAGTTGCTTGGAAATATTAAGCCGTCGGCCAGTACTTTGGCTCGTCTTCCTGCAAAACTCAGTGAACGGTGGGAACAGTATCTTGAACCTTTTGAGTATATTCTGGCAGACAACTTTCAGGTTCCAGCCAATGCTTTGACGGTAGCTGCCTCTCTTGATGGTGAAATGATGACTATGAAGGACGGAAAGCGCCAGGAAAAACGAGACAAGGGGGCTGCTGAAGGCAAGCGCACCAGAGGCCTTGCGGGCAAAGGCTCTCAGCTCTTTTGGCTGCATATTTTCCTAACCTTCGTTATCAGATTCAGACCTTTTTCTTTTCACCAGGCAACTAATTTCTCTTTTATGTATCCCTTGTCTTTTTTACGTCGAATTCACGTTAATAATGAAAAATCCAAAGCCCTTCAAGAGAGCCAGGTGAGCGCAGACTTATCTACTCCACGCACGTTTCACAAACCCCGCAGCGTATTATCCGGCGCGAATATCCGGGGGGCGATGTGAATGTTGGGGTAACACCAGGGGATGAAACCAATCTGCTGGATGCCCTGAAAAATGCAGGTATGAGGACGGTCTGATGCAACTCGATACCTTCTTACCCTTCGATTGCTGACCGTTCACTAAGGCTGAGAGGGGGCGATCGGGACTGTAAATATTCCTTCAGCCTGACGACTGAAAGCGGGGAGCAGTACCTTCTAAATTTTTATCGGAACTCTGGGCCGTTTCAGTTAAATTAGAAGTCAGTGGTAAATCACCTGAGTTTAACTGAATTGACTGACTGAAGATACTGCTCTCTTGCGATCACAGCTTGTTCTTTAGCTTCTTCCTTGTTGGAGGTTTGTATCGGTATTTGGATTCTTTGGCAGGTCTTTTTATAGATCTTTTGTCCCTCGGCGTAAGCGGGATCTTTGCGAAGCACCCTTTGGCGCTCCCTTTGGCGCTCTCTTTGGCGCTCTCTTTCGCGCTCGGCGTAAGCGGGATCTTTGCGAAGCTCCCTTTGGCGCTCCCTTTCGCGCTCGACGTAAGCGGGATCTGTCTGGTAGCGCTCCCTGCGGCGCTTCCTTTTGCGCTCCCTTTCGCGCTCGGCGTAAGCGGGATCTGTCCGGTAGCGCTTCCTTCGACGCTCCCTTTGGCGCTCGACGTAAGCGGGATCTTTGCGAAGCTCCCTTTGGCGCTCCCTTTGGCGCTCGGCGTAAGCGGGGTCTGTCTGGTAGCGCTCCCTTTGGCGCTCATTTTTGCGCTCGGCAAGTGAAGAACTGCCATCAACATTTACTTTTGCCTGGTTTGTTTGGTTATCACGTGTAGCTTGGTGCATGCATAACGGATTAATGGCAGCAACTGGCCGTAAATCTTGTGAACCATGAATTCCGGCAGGAAGATTAGTTAACTGTAAACCTGCGCTTGTATGATTCGCTGTTGTTTGCTCTCTAATTTCAAGCTCGTCCCACGATATTAGCTGCTGAAAGGGAGTACCTGGTGTTAGTAATAATGGATTGTGAGCGGGTTCATAATGATGCTGGTCAGGAACATATTCATCAAGAATGGATTGTGGTATCTCTTGAATATCTGTTCCAGAAGCGTTTTCTGAATCGAAGTTTGTTAGGGATGTAATATTATATTCATTCAATGAAATAGAATGATTAGCTTCATTTTGATATGTATCTGGTCCGCTATTGTAAATAGGAACAGGGTTCAGCACTTGAACTGGTATGCCTTGATAAATAGGCTGCTGTTCGGTGGCATCAAATCGCTGTTCTCGATCTACTAAACCTAATGTGCTGGAACAAAGATAAGAAAAATAAGCGTCGTATGAAGGAAATTGATTGGTATGATACATCGAATTATTGAATTGTTGAATTACAGCTTAAGACCACGCACTCTTACTAGAAGTTCCTCTCTTTCACAACTCATTCTTTATTTATGTCAACCAAGCATAAAAATTTGCAATGGCTATTACTAATAGTGACGTAAAACTCTTCGAAAGCCAGCGCTTCACAGATGAGGAAGACGGTTGTGGGCGGGTTACAGGCAGCGAGGTCATTGATGGAAACATCAATAATCTCTTTTTTCGATTGCTGACCGTTCACTAAGGCTGAGAGGGGGTGATCGGGATTGTAAATATTCCTTCAGCTTGACGACTGAAAAGCGGGGGGGCAGCACCTTCTAAATTTTTACTGGAACTCTGGGTCGCTTTAGCTAAATTAGAAGTCAGTGGTAAATCACCTGAGTTTTTAGCTGAATTGACTGACTGAAGATACTGCTCTCTTGCGATCACAGCTTGTTCTTTAGCTTCTCCCTTGTTGGTGGTTTGTATTTTGATTCTTTTGTAGGTCTTTATATAGATCTTTTGTCCCTCGGCGTAAGTGGGGTCTTTGCGATGCTCACTTTTGTGCTCCCTTTGGCGCTCCCTTTGGCGCTCCCTTTGGCGCTCGGCGTAAGCGGGATCTGTCTGGTAACGCTCCCTTTTGCGCTCCCTTTCGCGCTGGGCGTAAGCAGGATCTTTGCGAAGCTCCCTTTTGCTCTCCCTTTTGCGCTCCCTTTCGCGCTCGGCGTAAGCGGGATCTGTCTGGTAGCGCTCCCTTTGGCGCTCCCTTTTGCGCTCCTTTTGGCGAACGGCGTAAGCGGGATCTGTCTGGTAGCGCTCCCTTTGGCGCTCTCTTTCGCGCTCGGCGTAAGCGGGATCTGTCTGGTAGCGCTCCCTTTTGCGCTCCCTATCGCGCTCCCTTTTGCGCTCGGCAAGTGAAGAACTGCCATCAACATTAACTTCTGCCCGGGTTGTTTGGTTATCAAGTGTAGTTTGGTGCATGTATAACGGATTAACGACAGCAACTGGCCGTAAATCTTGTGAACTATGAATTCCGGCAGGAATATTAGTTAACTGTAAACCTGAGCTTGTATGATTCGCTGTTGTTTGCTCTCTAATTTCAAGCTCGTCCCACGATATTTGCTCCTGAAAGGGAGTACTTGGTGTTAGCAGTAATGCATTCTTGACGGATTCATAATTAGGCTGGTAAGGAACATATTCATCAAGAATGGATTGTGGTATCTCTGGAATACCTGTTCCAGAAGCGTTTTCTGAATCGAAGCTTGTTAGGGATGTAATATTATATTCATTCAATGAAATAGAATGATTAGCTTCAATTTGATATGTATCTGGTCCGCTATTGTAAATAGGAGCAGGGTTCAGCACTTGAACTGGTATGCCTTGATAAATAGGCTGCTGTTCGGTGGCACCAAATCGCTGTTCTCGATCTACTAAACCTAATCTGCTGGAACAAAGATAAGAAAAATAAGCATCGTATGAAGGAAATTGATTGGTTTGATGCATCGAATTATTGAATTGTTGAATTACAGCTTAAGACCACGTCTTCTTATAGAAGTTCCTCTCTTTCACAACTCATTCTTTATTTATGCCAACCAAGCATAAAGAATTGCTATGGCTATTACTAATAGTGACGTAAAACTCTTCGAAAGTCAGCGCCTCACAGATGAGGAAGACGGAGGCGGTCGGGTGACCGGAAACGAGGTCATGGATGGCAACGTCAACAATCTCTTTCAGGACATTTCCCGGATCGACCGAACCATTGGTGATGTGGCTTTGCGGAAGGCGTTTATCGGGATCAGTACCGACAACAACGACATTTATCTTGTTGGCCATTTGATCCTGACCGAGCCTCCCAAGGATCAGATTGTTTCTGTCTTGTTATTCAATACCGATGGCCAAGCTGACGAGCGCCTCGATGCCTGAGACCGGATCGAGAGCTATGTGGTTCCGGGCATTAAAGCATCGTGGGAGCTGGTGGGCGATCAGCTGGAAGGACAGCAATTCATTGTCGGCTATCAGCAGGAGGAATGGGCAGTGCCTGAAATTGGCGAGGTCTATAAGCTGACAACGCCAGATGAGACAGTCAGCCAGTTCATCCGTATTACTGCCTTTGATTATTACATTAAGACTTTTACCTATTTCACTGGAGTGGAGTATATCGATTTTACCCGGCGTAAGGTGGAAATGCAGATTAGCGCACCTTTGGTGACCACCTTTATCGGGGCATCTCCCGTACCCGGCGAGCCGCAGGAGGCAACCAGCCGCATTGAGGTAACGCAGATAGTGGAATCATGCAGCGCATCATACCCGCCTTTGGAATCGTGATTTCACGAAATCTCCCATGCTACCCCGAAAGACGGATTTACAATTGGTCAGCAGTCTGGTTGTTAAGCCCGAATATGACCGGCAGCTCAGAAAGCTATACAACACCTTTGGGGCTGTTGACGTTTCATTCACGTATTGAAATAAGTTTGCAAATCCGCAGTATTGCGGTTACCACACCAGCCCTACTGCGGACTTGCAATGCCCCGATTGATGCTCAATGATGAGTACTGGTCGAAGCTGACGACTATTTTCAGCCAGATCAACATCTAAGTAGTTGGCCAAATGGAATCGTATATTTCTGGCTAAGTGGGCAGTTACTATGCAAGGCACAACGTAGGGAGCATAGCCGTAGCTATGTGACCGTAGTTGTAACGCCGCAGAGTGACTGTCCACTTAGTCAGAAAATACGATTTCATTTGGTTAACTACTTAAGAGGCTTCAGCATGTGCGCCCTACTACTCTCATCATTGTGCAGAAGCATCGGGAAAATATTGAAAACTCCCCGAAGACGATAGACGTACACTCGATTAATTACTAAAAACCAAGGGACACGGAGCTGTGCAGCTTGCTCAAATGAATCGATATTTTTTCCAGCAAAACCTGAGTTAGAGCCGGGATCGGACAAAATGCTGGTCAAAAAATGAAAGCAATCGTTCTCAGACCATTCCTCACCGGGAACCTGTGCTGTTTACAGCGATTATTGAAGGCAGGAGTGTCAGCTTAAAACACTTGATGGTTGATACCACATAGTGTAGTTTCTGGTAGCCCTGTTTAACCTGTGTTCTGAACTTGCTGATAGCCTGGCTGATCGGGCAGTATGGTTTCTTTTGGCCTGGATGAATGAGTTATGGAAAGATCTATTGAATTGGGCATTTATCAATGATCAGCGGGAATTGCTGATGCTTGGTTGACATAAATAAAGAATGAGTTGTGAAAGAGAGGAACTTCTATAAGAGGGCGTGGTCTTAAGCTGTAATTCAACAATTCGATAATTCGATGTATCAAACCAATCAATTTCCTTCATACGATGCTTATTTTTCTTATCTTTGTTCCAGCACATTAGGTTTAGTAGATCGAGAACAGCGATTTGGTGCCACCGAACAGCAGCCTATTTACCAAGGCATACCAGTTCAGGTGCTGAACCCTGTTCCTATTTACAATAGCGGACCAGATACATATCAAAATGAAGCTAATCATTCTATTTCATTGAATGAATACAATATTACATCCCTAATAAACTTCGATTTAGAAAACGCTTCTGGAACAGATATTCAAGAGATACCACAATCCATTCTTGATGAATATGTTCCTTACCAGCATGATCATGAACCCGTTTACAATCCATTATTACTAACACCAGGTACTCCCTTTCAGCAGCTAATATCGTGGGACGAGCTTGAAATTAGAGAGCAAACAACAGCGAATCATACAAGCGCAGGTTTACAGTTATCTAATCTTCCTGCCGGAATTCATAGTTCACAAGATTTACGGCCAGTTGCTGTCGTTAATCCGTTATGCATGCACCAAGCTACAAGTGATAACCAAACAACCCAGGCAGAAGTTAATGTTGATGGCAGTTCTTCAATTGCCGAGCGCAAAAGAGAGCGTCAAAGGGAGCGCCAAAGGGAGCGCCAAAGGGAACGCTACCAGACAGATCCCACTTACGCCGAGCGCAAAAGGGAGCGCCAAAGGGAGCTTCGCAAAGATCCCGCTTACGTCCAGCGCGATAGGGAGCGCAAAAGGGAGCGCTACCAGACAGATCCTGCTTACGCCGAGCGCGAAAGGGTGCGCCAAAGGGGTCGCTACCAGACAGACCCCGCTTACGCCAAGCGTCATAGGGAGCGCCAAAGGGAGCTTCGCAAAGATCCCGCTTACGCCAAGCGCGAAAGGGAGCGCGAAAGGGTGCGCCAAAGGGAGCGCTACCATACAGATCCCGCTTACGCCGAGCGCGAAAGGAAGCGCAAAAGGGAGCACCAAAGGAAGCTTCGCAAAGATCGCGCTTACGCCGAGCGCGAAAGGAAGCGCAAAAGGGAGCACCAAAGGGAGCTTCGCAAAGATCGCGCTTACGCCGAGCGCGAAAGGGAGCGTAAAAGGGAGCACCAAATGGAGCTTCGCAAAGATCCCGCTTACGCCGAGGGACAAAAGATCTATATGAATACCTACAAAAGAATCAAAATACAAACCTCCAACAAGGAAGAAGCTAAAGAGCAAGCTGTGATCGCAAGAGAGCGGTATCTTCAGTCAGTCAATTCAGCTAAAAACTCAGGTGATTTACCACTGACTTCTAATTTAACTGAAACGACCCAGAATTCCCGTGAAAATTCAGAAGGTACTGCCCCCCCCGCTTCTCAGTTGTCAAACTGAAGGAATATTTTCAGTCCCGATCGAACCTATCTCACTCTGATTGAACGGTCAGTAATCGAAGGGTCATAAGGTATTGGTCACTGTCCTCTGGATAGGCAAACGGTAAAACTTGCTGTGCCTCTAAAAGATGTAGTGGTCAAGTAAAAATGGACACCTGATTAAGCCGCTTTCCTGAATTCCTGTTGCTCAAAGTCCACAGGGCTCACGCAATCAAGATAGGAATGAAGTCTGCGGTTGTTGTAGAACAAAATGTAATCAACAACCGCTCCTTCAACATCTGCTCTTGTTTCGAAAATATAATGGTCAGTCCTTTCCCTTTTCAGACTTCCAAAGAAACGTTCGGTCACCGCATTATCCCAGCAGTTTCCCTTACGGCTCATACTGCCGATCATGCCATACTCTCTGAGCTGAGCCTGATAGTCCAGAGAAGCATACTGACTCCCTTGATCTGAATGGTGGAGTACTCCCAGGCCAGGCTTACGACTCCACCACGCCATTCTCAACGCCTCTAACGGCAGTTCTGTAGTCATCGACTGTTCATTGACCAGCCCACGATTTTCCTTGAATAGAGGTCCATAACCACTGCCAGATACAACCATCCCTCGCGAGTTCATAAATAAGTCATATCTGTCGTATAGACCTTATTCGCCTTCGTGACTGCAAACTCCCTGTTCAGGAGATTTTCTGCAACTGGAAACTTGTGCCTGCTATTCGTCGTCACCTTGAATTTTTTTGCATACTTCACGACCAGCCCCAACCGTTTCATCAGTGTTGTTGCCTGATGGCGACCTATGCTGTAACCCTTGCTTCGCAGTGCTTTTGCCATTCTTCGGCTGCCATATGAGCGATCAGAGTCGACAAAAATCTGCTGCGCATCAGCCTCCAGGCGGAACTGTTCAGCCCTGGAGTTCTCCTGCTGAGTCTGTTGTTTCTGCCAGCGGTAAAAGCCACTGCGCCCCACTTGCATCACTTTGCAGAGTACCTGCACCGGATAGACAACCTTCTCCTGTTGTATGAATGCAAACCTTACAACAGTTCTTTCGCGAAGAAGGCCGTCGCCTTTTTTAGGATTTCCTGCTCCATTTTCAACTGGCGATTTTCAGCTTCCAGCTCATTTATTCGCTGTTGATCAGGAGTCAGAGCTTGCTGCCCTTTGCCAGGAAAAGACATTTCCTTTTTTTCATTCTGCTCACGTACCCAGCGTCTTAGGTTACCATCATGGATACCAAGACTTCTGGCCACTTCTGTAGCAGCCTGCCCCTGTTCAACTACCATAGCAATGGCTTTACGCTTAAATTCCGGAGAATAATTCTTACGCTGCTTTGTCACTTTCTACCTCGTCATCAATGGCACTATTGTGCTTAACGAGGAGTCCTAAGTCATTAAACCACTTCACTCCAAGGCGGTTAGTAAATCAATGACATTAACGCTCCCGGATAACCGGCAGTTTTCCGTTATCTTTGCCGTGAAAGAAAATTGCCACGGAGGCACAGAGACACGGAGAACAGAAAAACGCTTTTCCTCTGTGTCTCCGTGACTCTGTGGCTAAAGCTTTCATGACAGAGGGTGACAAACCATCGTCATGAACATTTGATCGTTCTAATGGGGCTCCCATTGAGGCACAACAGCTTATGCCGTTTGCCTACCCGGACGATAGCGACCATTACCTTCTTACCCTTCGATTGCTAACCGTTCACTAAGGCTGAGAGGGGGCGATCGGGACTGTAAATATTCCTTCAGCTTGACGACTGAAAGGCGGGGGGGGGCAGTACCTTCTGAATTTTTACTGCAACTCTGGGGCGTTTCAGTAAAATTAGAGGTCAGTGGTAAATCACCTGAGTTTTTAGCTGAATTGACTGACTGAAGATACCGCTCTCTTGCGATCACAGCTTGCTCTTTAGCTTCTTCCTTGTTGGAGGTTTGTATTTTGATTCTTTTGTAGGTATTCATATAGATCTTTTGTCCCTCGGCGTAAGCGGGATCTTTGCGAAGCTCCCTTTGGCGTTCCTTTTGGCGCTCGGCGTAAGCGGGATCTGTCTGGTAGCGATCCCTTTGGTGCTCCCTTTGGCGCTCGGCGTAAGCGGGATCTGTCTGGTAGCGATCCCTTTGGCGCTCCCTTTTGCGCTCCCTTTGGCGCTCGGCGTAAGCGGGATCTGTCTGGTAGCGATCCCTTTGGCGCTCCCTTTCGCGTTCCCTTTCGCGCGCGGCATAAGCGGGATCTTTGCGAAGCTCCCTTAGGCGCTCCCTTTTGAGCTCCCTTTGGCGCTCGGCGTAAGCGGGATCTGTCTGGTAGCGCCCCCTTTGGCGCTCCCTTTGGCGCTCCCTTTGGCGCTCGGCGTAAGCGGGGTCTGTCTGGTAGAGCTCCCTTCGGCGCTCCCTTTCACGCACCCTTTGGCGTTCTCTTTTGCGCTCGGCAAGTGAAGAACTGCCATCAACATTAACTTCTGCCCGGGTTGTTTGATTATCACTTGTAGCTTGGTGCATGCATAACGGATTAACGACAGCAACTGGCCGTAAATCTTGTGAACTATGAATTCCGGCAGGAATATTAGTTAACTGTAAACCTGAGCTTGTATGATTCGCTGTTGTTTGCTCTCTAATTTCAAGCTCGTCCCACGATATTTGCTCCTGAAAGAGAGTACTTGGTGTTAGTAATAATGCATTCTTGACGGATTCATAATTAGGCTGGTAAGGAACATATTCATCAAGAATGGATTGTGGTATCTCTGGAATACCTGTTCCAGAAGCGTTTTCTGAATCGAAGTTTGTTAGGGATGTAATATTATATTCATTCAATGAAATAGAATGATTAGCTTCATTTTGATATGTATCTGGTCCGCTATTGTAAGTAGGAATAGAGTTCAGCACTTGAACTGGTATGCCTTGATAAATAGGCTGCTGTTCGGTGGTACCAAATTGCTGTTCTTGATCTGCTAAACCTGATGCGCTGGAACAAAGATAAGAAAAAGAAGCATCGATTGATGGAAGTTGATTGATTTGATCCATTGAATTATTGAACTATTGAATTACAGATTAAGATCACGGTTTCTTATAAAAGTTCCTCCCATTCACCACTCATTCACCATTTATTTATGTCAACCACGCATAAAGAATTGCTATGGCTATTACTAATAGTGACGTAAAACTCTTCGAAAGTCAGCGCCTCACAGATGAGGAAGACGGTGGCGGTCGGGTGACCGGAAACGAGGTCATGGATGGCAACGTCAACAATCTCTTTCAGGACACTTCCCGGATCGACCGAACCATTGGTGATGTGGCTTTGCCTAAGGCGTTTATCGGGATCAGCACCGACAACAATGACATTTACCATGGAGGCCATTTGATCCTGACCGAGCCTCCCAAGGATCAGAATGTTTCTGTCTTGTTGTTCAATACCGACAGCCAAACCGACGAGCGCCTCGATGCCAGAGACCGGATCGAGAGCTATGTGGTTCCGGGCATTAAAGCATCGTGGGAGCTGGTAGGCGATCAGCTGGAAGGGCAGCGAGCCGTTGTCGGCTATCAGCGGGAGGAATGGGCGGTGCCTGAAATTGGTGAGGTCTATAAGCTGACAACGCCAGATGAGACAGTCAGCCAGTTCATCCGTATTAGAGACTGTTGTAAAAGTTACTGACCATTAACTCAGGATAAAAACTCAACGTCGTCTATAACTACAGTATCTGATTAGTTTAAGGAGGATAATTATGTATCCATCCGACCTGACCGATGACGAGTGGGCAATCCTCAAGCCTCTATTCCCTGACCCTGGCTATGATACTCCAAAAAATGGGCGACCACGTGACTGGAGTTATCGTCTGATATTGAATGCCATATTCTATCTCACTAAAACAGGCTGTCAGTGGCGAATGCTGCCTTCTGACTTTCCACCATGGAGTACTGTCTACACCTATTTCCGAATCTGGAAACAAGATGGCACATGGAAGAAGGTGCATGATGCTCTTCGTGACCAGGTGCGAATTCAGGCGGGCAAAGAGCCACAACCAACAGCAGCAAGCATTGACTCCCAATCCGTGAAAACCTCGGTAAAAGGGGGGATCGAGGCTATGATGGCGGGAAGAAAATAAAAGGCAGAAAACGTCATATAGCTGTTGATACTCTTGGCCTGATTCTGGTGGTATGGGTACACGCAGCCGCATTTAGTGATAGTTTTGCAGGTCAGTTCATACTGGCTCACCTTAAGAAATACTTTAAAAACATCCGGAAAGTCTGGGCTGATTGTGGCTACCGGGGGTTACCTTGAAGAGTGGTTTTATCGCTTCAAACCCAAAAGGGAACTTGAAATCACAAAACGCCCACGGGGAAAGTTTGTCGTTCAAGCCAGGCGCAGGGTTGTGGAGAGAACCTTTGGCTGGTTTGAAGGATCCAGACGTTTATCTAAAGACTATGAGCAGCTGCCAAGGAGTTCAGAAGCCTTCGTTTATATATGCATGATTCGCATAATGCTACGAAGGCTTAAGTAGTTTTAAAACAGCCTCTCTCAAATACCTTCAGAATTTCTGCGATATGTTCATCAGTCAGCAGGTTGTTATTGATGCTGGTTTGCCCGTGCATGGCGAGCTGGGCAATCAGTTTCGACACCTGCTGAGGGGTAAAAAATTCTCCACCGGATTTACCCGCATTAGCGGCATAATTGGAAATCAGAAACTCGTAGGCATCGCCGAACAGGTCGATATCGCTGCTGTGGAAATCGCCAAAATCCAAACCAGCCACACCTTTGAGCACCGCTGCTAAACGACGGTTTTTGTCAGTAACGGTATTGCCCAAACGATTGCTGGTGGTATCAAAATCGGCAAACAGGCCTTTTACTCGACTCTAAAGTTTTAGTCTGATTATTGGGTCAAATTTGAGCAGGTCTCACTGCTGCTACTCGGACTTTAGCTGCGCAGAGTCTTCATCGTGGCAACAGGAGGCCTGCTGTACCAAGCTTGGTTGCAAAGTAATGTATTGGCAACATTCATGTAACCATGCTCATACGTATTCTTCCCTGCGCTACCCAATTTATTGATCATCTCGATCAAGCTTTACGTCGCGATCCGCAAGCTCAGCGACTGACTATCAAGCAACGCTATTTTCTGGCATTTGTCATTTCGGCAATGATTCTGACGCAGAAGCTATGTTGGGCAACCATGGAACGTCGAAGCCTTGGCCAATACACATCAGCCGCCTTATGGTGGATGTTTTACCGATCCGAAATTGTCTGGCATCTACTGCTACGCATCAGTGTTCTCGTCATTATTGACCGCTATGGTTTATCAGAGGGAAATCTTCTTATTGACGACACCGGGCGCTCACGATGCAAACGAACCAAAAAGATAGGCAAGACCCACAAGATTAGGGAGAAGAAGACCAGTGGTTATGTCAACGGTCAGGAGCTGGTCTTTCTGGTTTTACAAACCCCGCTGGTGACCATTCCCATTGACTTCCGGTTCTATATGCCTGACCCGAAGATGACCGAATGGCGGAAGAAAAGAGACTTGTTGAAAAAACAGGGAGTTCCTCCAAAGGGTCGACCTCCCAAGCCAAAGCCCAACAGTGAGTACCCAACAAAACAGCTGCTGGCGCTGGATATGATTCAGGCTTTCCAACGGCACTTTCCTGATATAAACGTCACCGGCATCCTGGCGGATGCTCTCTATGGTGATGCCCATTTTATGGATGGAGCTTCCTCAATCTTATCGGGAACACAGGTGGTTAGCCAGCTCCGTTGGAACCAGATGGTGATCTACAAAAACAAAGAAGTTAATCTGAAGACCTATTTTGACAGTTATCTCGGGCCTGGCGTTAAAAAAACGCTGGTCATACGAGGAGGAAAGGAGCAAAAGGTGACGGTATTGTCTGCCCGTCTCAAGGTCAAAGCCCATGGGCAGAAGCGATTTATTATTGCTTTGAAATACGAGGGAGAGGACGACTATCGCTATCTGGCCGCCACGGATGTTTCCTGGCGTCATGATGATATTGCCAGGCTTCACACGCTGAGGTGGTAGATCGAGGTGTTCTTTGAGGACTGGAAACTTCATGAGGGCTGGTGCAACAGAGCCTTGCAGCAAGGCATTGAAGGGTCTGAGCGTGGCGTGATCCTGAGCGTGCTGTGTGACCATATGTTGCTCCTTCATCCTGAACAATCTGCCCGCTTGGAACACAAGCAGCCCCGGGCGGGCAGCCTGCGCTTACCGTTGGCTGTCTGGTCGAGAAGCTCAGAATTGATGCGTTGCTGGATATCATCCGGACAGTTGTGGAGTCAGAAAATCCTCAGGAGCAGTTCAAGAAGCTGACGGAGTCTCTGGAAGACTACCGGCCAGTGAGAATATCCAGCAAGCATATGGCGGGCAGGGAGCTGGGGAGAATGATGCCAACTGCTTCACTCAAGTATCGTTTGCCTGAATATCAAACACTCGTGCATTAGAAACTTGAGAGTCGAGTGTTAGCATCAATCAGGCTCAACGGATCGGCAAAGGTAACGGTGCCTGCCTCTCTATCGACGGTGTATTGATCGCTGGCCAGCAAAGCCCCGGCACTATCCTCCACCACTATTTCTGCCTGATGGTCACGAGCCAGTTTAATCACCTGACCTGCCGCTGTAGTACCTGCGTCGGTAGTTGCCGTATGACTGATAACCACAATCTCCCCGGCTCGATAGATAGGCACTTTGCCATCGGGAGGCAGACGCACCGGATCGAGGCCGATCAATTCAGCATCAAGCGGCAGGCTGGTTTCCACCACGCAATTGTAACGGACACTTTGCGGGATCACGTAAATCGGATCAGTACCATCATCAATCTGCTTTGCTACGTTTCTGGTGGTTTCATAGGTTGTCCAGTCATCTGCGCTTTTGGAAACGCTCGGCACGTTGGATAACTGCTCGACCAAAAATTGCAGCTGGATAGAACCTGGCAGCAGGGGAGCTCCCGGAATGGTGCCGCTCATAACGCCCTGACCATCCACAGCCACAATGACCTCACCACCGGCACTGGTGCCTTCTTCATAGGTCAGCTGTATTTCGGTGCCACTATCGGGCAGGTTATCCAGCTTAAAGCTCAACTCGCCGGGAGCGTAATGGATCGCTACCATCCCCCGTTAGCAAGCCGTTGGCTTGATCGGTCAGGGTTTTATTCTCCCCGGAGGAAACATACGTCCCCGTCATAGAGCCGGGTTTGATACCGGGCTTCTCAACGGTATGCCGGAAGGTCATATCCACCACCGGCACCGAGCCCGTGCGGATGGTCACTTCATCATCATTCTGCGCCACATAGCTGAATACAATGGCACTGTCCGGATCGGGCAGCGCATCGAGCGTGATCGCCGCCGAGCCGGTGGCAAACAGAATGGTGCCGGTTCCAGAACCCGTCATCTGCCCATTACCGGGGTCACGAATATCCTGCCATTTGCCGAGGGCGATATAGCTGACCACCAGTGTTCCCGGCCTTGGCTTGGCCTCGGCCATGTTCAGGGTGTAATTGAACCCCCGATTTTGGCCTGTGACCGGGATACCGGGATAGCGCCACTGATCGCTGTCCCGGTTATGGCCACCGCTGGCTGATAGGAGGCATTGGTTGTGGTCGTGGTATAGCTGCTCGCTCGCCAGACGTTAATCTCCCCCAGGTCATAATCCACGGTCAGCTTGCTGTAATTATTGGTGCCGCTTTTATGGAGCAGACTGCCTGCGCCGTTATCCTCGAAGGTGCCGCCCTCTAGCGACAAGGTCAGGGTTCCGGGCAAAGCGCCCCGCTGAAGATAGGTACGGCTCTGGTTGCCGCTGATATGAACAAAACGACAACTAATGGATCGGTTGCTGCCAGAGGTCGCCACCATCGTCTTGCCGGTATAACCGCCGTATTGATCCAGCAACGGGCTTTCTACCTTGGCGCTCGGCACCAGAGGCGCATAAACGCTCTCGGCCTTCACCGTCAGGTCGCCTGCGGTAATGTTGGCGCTCATTGGCTGGATGCCATAGTAACGGCTGGTGTCGGCTATCTGCGTCTCTTGAATGCGACTGGTCTCTTCCTCTGGCTCCCCCGGCACTGGTGGCGCTCCGACAAAGGTCGTTACCAAGGGAGCACTGATCTCCATTTCCACCTTTCGCCGGGTAAAATCCACATATTCCTGCCCGTTGTTACAGGTGAAGGTCTCAATGGAATGGCTGACCGAAGTAATACGGATAAACTGGCTGATTTTTTCATCTGGCGTAATTAGCTTATAGACCTCGCCAATTTCAGGCACCGCCCATTCCTCCCGCTGATAGCCGACAACGGCTCGCTGTCCTTCCAGCTGATTGCCCACCAGCTCCCATGATGCCTTGATACCGGGAACGACATAGCTCTCGATCCGGTCTCTGGCATCGAGGCGCTCGTCGGTTTGGCTGTCTGTGTTGAATAACAAGACAGAAACATTCTGATAGCCATAACAATTCCTTATGCTTGGTTGACATAAATAAATGGTGAATGAGTGGTGAATGGGAGGAACTTTTATAAGAAACAGTGGTCTTAATCTGTAATTCAATAGTTCAATAATTCAATGGATCAAATCAATCAACTTCCTTCATTCGATGCTTCTTTTTCTTATCTTTGTTCCAGCGCATCAGGTTTAGTAGATCAAGAACAGCAATTTGGTACCACCGAACAGCAGCCTATTTATCAAGGCATACCAGTTCAAGTGCTGAACTCTACTCCTACTTACAATAGCGGACCAGATACATATCAAAATGAAGCTAATCATTCTATTTCATTGAATGAATATAATATTACATCCCTAACAAACTTCGATTCAGAAAACTCTTCTGGAACAGGTCTTCAAGAGATACCACAATCAATTCTTGATAAATTTGTTCCTTACCACCCTGATTATGAAGCAGTTAATGATGCATTATTACTAACATCAGTTACTCCCTTGCAGCAGCTAATATCATGGGACGAGCTTGAAATTAGAGAGCAAACAACAGCGAATCATACAAGCTCAGGTTTACATAATGTTTCTGCCGGAACTCATAGTTCACAAGATTTACGGCCAGTTACTGTGGTTAATCCGTTATACATGCACCAAGCTACAAGTGATAACCAAACAACCCAGGCAGAAGTTAATGTTGAGGGCAGTTCTTCACTTGCCGAGCGCAAAAGGGAGCTTCGCAAAGATCCCGCTTACGCCGAGCGCAAAAGGGAGCGCCAAAGGGAGCTTCGCAAAGATCCCGCTTACGCCGAGCGCGAAAGGGAGCGCAAAAGGGAGCTTCGCAAAGATCCCGCTTACGCCGAGCGC
>NZ_PJPV01000080.1 GCF_002864045.1 Endozoicomonas acroporae | reverse complement strand
ATTTCATAAGGAAATCCACACTAAAGGACGAGGAGCCTACATTAATAATCCTGGCTGTACTTTAGAAAATGATAATTGCCGTTCAACATGCCTCGGCCTCACCTGGGCCGGTGCAACTTCTACCGGTGGGGCGGTTGGTTCGTGCTTATCCTTAGAAGGCACCATGGTAGCTAAAGTTTGTTTCGGCGCTCTTGCTGGTTCGGCTGTCGGTATTATCGCAATGCTCGGAATAGGTGCCTATTTCGATGCTAAATATGGTGGATGCTGTGGTATAAAGTCCCGGGAGGCTGCTCCTGTTCACACAGATCTTTCAATTAGCAGAACAGCCCAGCAACCAGGGAGAGAGTCCATCGTGGCGGTTCAGCCCTTGCCTATGCACAACGATTCAAAGCAGACAGGATCAGACCAGACATTGACGGTTATCAACCAGGAGTCTGAGGATTTGTTGCCAGAGCCACCTCCATCTTACGTGACGGTTATAAGCTCGCAGTCAGAGCTTCAGCTGCCACCTCCATCTTACAGAGAGATTTTTCCCAGCTAAACCATGAAGCATTAACCCGGAAATCGCTGTGTGATCTCGATGCTAATGCTGTCGGTAGCATTGCCAACAGTTATCTGCTGATCTTGTATAATGCAGTGAAGTTTCATGGTTTTACCAATCAACCTGGCCAGTTCATTACCCTCAGCAGGGATTTGATAAATGTACAAATTATCAAATCGCTGTACTTTACCCTGATATTGTTGCCACCAGATATCCGAATGGCGTCCGCCATAGTTATAGATATAAACCTTCTTTGCCCGGCCACAGGCCTTTCTTAGCCGCTTTTCATCCGGTTGACCAAGCTCTATCCAAGTGTCAATTTCACCACTGAGATTCTTCTGCCAGATATCAGGCTCATCATCAGTACTGATACCTTTGGTAAACTGAAGTTCCCCTGAAGCATGGAGTGACCAGACCATCAGTCTCAACATTGCCCGTTCATCATTTTCTGATGGATGGCGGGCAATGGTTACATCATGGTCCGCATAATAGTGGCGGTTCATATCCGCTATATTAATACCTGCTTTGTAGATCGTTGCTTTCAGGGCCATGCATCATTAACTCGAAAAAAAGTGGAGTTTACCCTGAAGCAGTGGCTTTCTGCCAAGCAGAAAAGCAGATGCTTATTAAGCAAAAGCACTTGGGGAGTGATGTTTTATCAAAAGTAATAATCAGGAGCTTATGCAGAGGATGATGTAATATTGATCCAGATCAATATGTCAGAAAAAAACAATACGTATTATGGCTTACGCCTGAAGGGGAAAGAGATGGGGGGATTTCTCCAGAAAAGGCCTTTACGTCGCGGGGGAGGTGACACAAAGGCCACAAAGATGAGACAGGCAACAACAATAAAATTTTGAAACCGGTTCTTGTGACCGGTTTTTTGTTTCTGCTCAGAAAAACTCAGATTAAAAAAAGCCCGTAAACGGGCTTTTTTTAATGACAATGGCAGTTGCAACCTATGTATTGGATGCCTTCACTGGTTTCAAGCAGTTTACCTTTTCCAACAAACTGATCAACCAGCTCTGCTGCTGTCAGTTCCTGTGCGGAGCAGGTGTGGTAGCGGGCTTCTTCACCAAACTCTGCTGACATTGCTGTGAGGAGCGCCTCTTTGCTCAGCGCGGCTTCCTGTTCTCTGATCATATTCAGTACATTATGACCGTGTACGGATTCCATGGGCTTATTCTCATATAAATAGTGTGGACTTCAGGCAACAATACGCTGACTAATGCAATTAAACAGTCGTATATATTCGTATCAGGTTGGTATCACCATTCTGAATGCCTCTGTGTGAAACGGCAGCGAATGCACTGCGTTGGTCGCTAATTTCAGCTATGTTCATGGGGTGTATACGGTTTGCAATGTGGGCTTGCTATGACTTCGACATCGACCATCAGATCATACCCTTCAAACATTGATAAACTGAGCCGGATAAAGGGTGGGGCGGCTGGCCTGCTCATTGGTGATGCCCTGGGCGTTGGCACTCACTGGTATTATGACCTGGATCAACTGGCTCAGGATTATGGCCCCTGGATTGATACTTATCAGGACCCGGCAGTTAATGGCAGTCATGGTTTTGCTAATATCAGTCATTTCCGTTATCAGCAGGGGGTCAGGGCAGGCGACGTTTCCCAGACGGGCCAGGTGATCGTATTGCTGCTTGAGTCTCTGGCCCATTGTGATGGCTTTGTACTGACGGATTTCCTTGCCCGGCTTGATGATTTCTTTGCGCCATTGTCCGGTGAGTCCTTTTCCGGGCGCTATACCGATGAATTGATGGTGGACCTGATCAGGGCACGCCGCACGGGGTTACATTGGGGGGATCCCGGGATTGCTTCGGGTTGTGACACAACCGAGGGAGCACAGTTTGTATCCCTGCTGGCCCTGGCGATTGATGACCCGGTTGAGCTGGTAGACGCTGCTGGTCAACTGCTGCAGACATTCTATCGGGAGCCTTTTATACGGCAGAATACACTGGTATTTGCCCTGGTTGTTCAGGCCATGGTCAACAGTGTTCCTCTGATCGAATTACCGGCCTGTTTAGCGGCTATGGCAAAACGCTCAGACGTGATGTCGGCAATACAGCGTTACGACCATCTACTGACTCCCGGGAATGGACAGGTGGCCTGGCATCCAAAGACCGTTCGTATAGAACCGGCCCTGCATATCAGTCAGGTCTATGGTATGGATTGCCAGCTTGTTCACGTGCTTCCCTGTGCTTACTACCTGATGCACCGGTACCCTGACCAGTTTGGGCAGGGTGTTTTGTCTGCCATTAATGGAGGCGGCAACAATATGGCCAGGGCTGCCTTAACGGGTGTGCTTCTGGGAGCGATGAATGGGCTGGAGGCGATACCGGAGCATTTGCTGAGTGGGCTCCATAACAGTGACCGCTATTTGCAGCTGGCAGACATGATGAGAGCGCAGTGATGTTTCGGCAAGCTATGTTGAGAATGTTTGCAGATGAGTTTCCCACAGAGTCTCATTGAATTTTCCCTCGGACAGGCTCCTGGGTTTGCCTTATTTCCCAACAAACCGGGCAATCATCACCGTCGGACTCAATACACCCACAATCGCTTCGAGAGATACCAGACCCTGTGCCAGAGGGCTGAGGGGCAGAATGTCGCCATAACCCAGCGTGGTCAGGGTGACAAAACTGAAGTAGAGATAATCCGGCCAGCTGGAAATACCCTGGTTGGCAAGATCAAATGCCCCGGGGGTAATCAGGTTCACCAGCAGATAAAGATAACTGAACGTGATGCCCGTCAGTAAATAGAAGTTAATCGCCGCCAATAGTTTCTCGGCCTGGGGCTTAACGCTGAACAGGTGCCCGATAAGCATCAGCATCATGCCCAGGTGGAACAGCATGCTGGCTATTAAGGTGAAGAAGGGGAGCCAGCCTGGCGGGTTTGGGAACTCAACCACCGCCCTGAGTATCACGATAGTGGTGCCGGTGATCTCTAACCAGAGACGGATTTTTGGACTGTTTTCCGTCAGCGCTCCGAGGGTCAGAACCAGACTGGCAATCATCAGGCAGGAAAACAGGGTGATTCCAATGGATTGGTACTCCATGACAATAGGGGAGAACAGGATGCTGCAGGTCAGGGTGATCAACAATAGACCCATTGAAACAGCCGGGTTGCGGCTCATTCTCTGTGAGAAGTCAAGAAAGGATGGTCGTAACATGGGGGATTGGCCTAACCCGGATATTTCATAAACGTGCTCCCGATCTCGCTTGTCCTTTGCCGCTCTAAGGGAGTTTTGCTCAGTCGACCGTACTCCCCGGTACGGCGCTCCCTCACAAAATCCCTTAGAGCGACAAAGTCCTGCGCGAGATTCGGGGCAGTTTATGAAATATCCGGGCTAAAGGGCGCTGTCTGATAAGAAACAGCGCTCTAAAATACCCTGCAAGCAGATCCGGGGCTACAAAAACTGTTCATTTCTACGCCATCGGTCGATGTTTGATCTTTGTATAAGAAAGGATGCAGGATTGTCCGCAGTTAAGGGCTCGTGTTATCTTCTCGGGTTAAACTACTGTGTTTATAATCAGTTATCTCAGGGAGCCGAATGGCAGGGTCCGTAAGCAAAAAGAGTCATCAGCCGGATAAGAGTCATCAACCGGATAGTGATCAATCACAAGAGCCTGTTTCCATACGACGGCGCAAGCGTACAATCCGGGGCGAAGCAGCGACGGAAACGCTCTCATCACGCGTGCGTGAAGGCATTATGTTTGGCTGGCTGGTACTGGCCGCTTTTCTGGTATTGGCACTGGCCAGTTATGATAAGGTCGATCCCGGCTGGTCTCATGTTGGCCCGGTCAAGGATATTGCCAACAGTGCCGGCAGAATCGGGGCATGGTCAGCGGATTTGCTGCTCACCCTGTTTGGGTTTCTGGCCTGGATGGTGCCGGTTATCCTGGTGATCAAGGCGGTCCGGGTTTTTCGCTACCGGCATGAACCGGATGAATGGAATTCCTGGTTACTGCTGATCCGCAGTATGGGTTTTATTCTGTCTATTGCTTCAGGGGCTGCCCTGGCTTCACTCCATTATCATGGGTTGAGTGAACTGTTTCCCTCATCCAGCGGCGGGATTATTGGTGAGCTGCTGATTCATCTGTTCTTGCCAGCCTTTAATGTCACCGGTAGTACACTGCTGCTGATGGCGCTGTTTCTCCTCGGCGTGACACTTTATACCGATCTTTCCTGGTTTCTTTTGATGGACAGTGTCGGCTATTGGAGCCTGCGCTTCGCCGTTTATTGCAAAGAAAAGTTGATTGCGCTTTATTTTGCCTTGCAAGATAAGCTGGAAGCCAGAAAGCAGAGTCAGCCTGAGCAAAGCGACCTGTCACCGGTGAAAAAGGAGCCTGCATTAAAGCTGCAGGAAGACTTTATGCCATTGGTCCCACCAGTGGTTGAGAAGAGAGCCGATAAGCCAAAGCTGGTTATTGTCCCTCCTCCAGCGAGGGAGAAACCGCTTCCTCTGGTTGAACATACCCCGCTGGGAAGTTTACCAACCGCATCGTTGCTCGATGAAGCCCGGCCCTCCGGCAAGGCCATGAGTCCAGAGTCTCTGGATGCCATGTCCCGGTTGCTGGAACTGAAGTTGAAAGACTTCAGCGTCGATGTCGAAGTGGTTGCCGTCCATCCCGGGCCGGTTATTACCCGTTTTGAGATTCAACCGGCACCCGGTACCAAGGCCAGTAAAATTACCAACCTGGCCAGCGACCTGGCCCGTTCTCTGGCGGTGGTCAGTGTCCGGGTGGTGGAAGTGATTCCCGGAAAGTCAGTGATGGGGATTGAGATTCCCAATGATGACCGCGAAACCGTTTTCTATAGCGAAATTATTTCATCCAGGGCATTTGATGACGCCCAGTCTCCGGTCAGCCTTGCCCTGGGACATGATATTTCCGGTCAGCCGGTGATTGTTGACCTGGCTAAAATGCCGCACCTTCTGGTGGCCGGTACCACGGGTTCCGGTAAGTCCGTCGGTATCAATGCCATGATCCTGTCCATGCTGTTCAAGTCCAGCCCGGAAGATGTGCGGTTGATCATGATTGACCCGAAAATGCTGGAGTTGTCCATCTATGATGGCATTCCGCATCTTCTGGCACCGGTAGTGACGGACATGAAAGAAGCGGCCAATGCCCTGCGCTGGTGTGTTGCCGAGATGGAGCGTCGTTACAAGCTGATGGCACATCTGGGGGTTCGTAACATTGCCGGTTATAACCGCAAGGTGAAAGATGCCCTGGAAAAGGGCGAGCCGCACCGGGATCCCTTCTATCAGCCTGTATCAGCGGAAGATGTGGCACCAGAGTTAGGCACGCTGCCTTTTATCGTGGTAGTGGTTGATGAATTTGCCGACATGATGATGATTGTTGGTAAAAAGGTTGAAGAGCTGATTGCCCGTATTGCCCAAAAGGCCCGGGCAGCGGGTATTCATCTGATTCTGGCCACACAGCGCCCATCCGTGGATGTTATTACCGGTCTGATTAAGGCCAACGTTCCTACTCGCATCAGTTTTCAGGTATCCAGCAAGATTGACTCCCGAACCATTATCGACCAGGGCGGCGCTGAGCAGTTACTGGGCCACGGAGATATGCTCTATCTACCCCCGGGAACCAGTGTTCCTGCCCGTATTCACGGGGCTTTTGTGGCTGACGATGAAGTGCATCGGGTGGTTGCCGACTGGCAGCTACGGGGAACGCCGGATTTTGTTGATGATATTCTCAATGGTGTGAGCGACAGTTCTGAAGGCAGCGCATTTTCCGGTGGGCTGGAGAACAGTGAGCAGGATCCCCTTTATGATGAAGCCGTGGCCTATGTTACCGAGTCACGCAGGGCGTCCATTTCTTCGGTTCAAAGGCAGCTGAAAGTAGGTTATAACCGGGCAGCCCGAATGATTGAAGCCATGGAGGCAGCAGGTGTTGTCAGCCCGGCATTGACTAACGGCAATCGTGAAGTCATTGCGCCACCACCGGCCAAGCATTAATTACCCAGATTAAGTTCCTGTTTATGATCAAGAAAACGCCGTTATTGACTGTTTTACCACTGGTTTTTGCCATCAGCATGCCAGTCTGGTCTGCTGAGCAGGCGACAACTCATTCATCCATGCTGGCCAGGGCTGAGAGCAATACGCCGGGCAGTATAAAACATGATCAGAAAGCCGCTGATGCGCTGGCTAAAAAGCTGCAGGCCATGAATACTGTCAGTGCCAATTTTTCTCAAAGTACCATTGATAAAAGCGGACGCTCCAAAGTTGAGAAAGGGAGCATGCAGCTTAAGCGGCCAAATCAGTTCCGCTGGCATATCACTTCACCGTTTAACCAGGAGGTTATTGCTAAAGATGGCAAGCTCTGGATGCTCGACCCTGACTTTAAGCAGGTGGTGATTAAAAAGATGGACAATCAGTCAGGACCGACCGCCGTGCAGCTACTGAGCGGCGATGCCAGTGAGTTTCTGATGGAGTACGCGGTGACTCGTATGAACTATGGCCCGGAGGTGGTTTATACCCTGAAACCCGGTAAAGCGTCCGATCTTTTTGAAAGGCTGGAGATCCATTTTTCCAGGGAGGAGATTTTAGCCATCACGATCATGGACTCTCTCGGTGGTAAGCGACGAATTGACTTTACCCGGGTGAAACTCAATCAACCGGTGGACAATACACTGTTTGAACCTGACCTGCAGACATTAGAGAAGGCCGGTTTTGATATTATTGATGAGAGCAGGGTATGACCTCACTCTTTGATGCCCCTGCTTCTGTTCGCTATGAACCCCTGGCGGCAAGGATGCGCCCCGGAGTCCTTGATGAATACCTGGGCCAGGAACATATTCTTGCCAGAGGCAAGCCCCTGCGGGAAGCGCTGGAGCAGGGTATGCTCCATTCCATGATTTTCTGGGGACCGCCCGGCGTTGGCAAGACAACGCTGGCAAGACTGATTGCGACAAAAACCGATGCCCATTTTGAAACCCTCTCTGCAGTGCTTTCCGGGGTTAAAGACATAAGGGAAGCGGTAGCAAGGGCAAAGGATGAACAGCGTTTTTACCAGCGGAAAACAGTGCTGTTTGTGGATGAGGTTCACCGGTTTAACAAGTCGCAACAGGATGCATTCCTGCCTCATATAGAAGACGGTACCGTTATTTTTATCGGAGCCACCACCGAAAACCCATCGTTTGAACTTAACAATGCATTACTCTCAAGGGCCAGGGTCTACGTACTTAAGTCGCTGGGGGAAGAGGCCATTGGCCAACTTGTTGACCAGGCTTTGACCAATGAAGAGCGAGGTCTGGGCGGCAAGGGGATTCAGCTGGAGCAGAGTGCCAGGGATATTCTGATTCGTTATTCTGACGGCGATGGTCGCAAGGCGCTCAACACTCTGGAGGTTGCATCGGATCTGGCTGAGAACGGCATTATCACGTCAGAGGCGGTTCAGGCCATTCTTGCCGATACCGGGCGACGTTTCGATAAAGGCGGTGACGCGTTTTACGATACCATTTCAGCTTTTCATAAGTCCGTTCGCGGCTCCAATCCCGATGCCGCACTCTACTGGGCCGCTCGAATTGTAGATGGGGGAGGGGACCCTCTCTATGTGATTCGTCGGCTGGTGGCTATTGCCAGTGAAGATATTGGCAATGCAGACCCGAGAGCCCTGGAGATTGTCATTAATGCCTGGCAGGCCTTTGAGCGGTTGGGGGCACCGGAAGGACTGTTGGCCATGGCCCATGCAACGGTCTATTGCGCCTGTGCACCAAAAAGTAATGCCGTTTATAAAGCCTGGAAAGCGGCATGGGACGATGTAAAAAGTCATCCATCCTATGAGGTGCCTCATCACCTGCGGAATGCACCGACTCAATTAATGGGCAGCCTTGGCTATGGTGCTGGTTATCGCTATGCCCATGATGAGCCCAATGCCTATGCCGCAGGGGAGCGCTACTTTCCCGAAGAGATGGATGTGCCGGACTATTACCAGCCGAATGATCGCGGGTTGGAAATTAAGATCAAGGAGAAGCTGGCCTGGCTGAAACGGCTTGATAAAGAGAGTACAGTAAATCGATAGTTTTTATATTATCCAATCATATATTCATAATTTCAAATAACCCACACAACCTAAATTACTTAACTTGTTGATTTTTAGGTTGCCTGACCTTTTTGATATGGTTAGAACCGTTTCATGGCTATGAATTCAAAATTCTCTATCTCTCATCTGAAAGGAAGCTCTGATGCAATACCCGTATTTGCTGAATTACCTCGCTGTAGCCGCCGGTGGAGCCCTTGGGGCACTGGCACGTTCACTGGTTTATGAGTGGTATGCAAAATCCGAAAATGATCAGTTGTTTCCACTTCCGACCTTAACGGTAAATATTCTTGGTTCGTTTCTTATTGGGATTGGCTGGTACTGTCTGGTAGAGAAAAGCCTGCTTCCTGCGATCTGGAAAGATTTTGCCACCGTGGGCTTTCTGGGGGCATTAACCACCTTTTCTACGTTCTCACTGGATATTTTCCGGCTTTTTCAAGCCGATCGGCTGGTTGAGGCAATCGCTTATATGCTGGCCAGTGTGACTCTGTGTCTGGTTGGTACCTGGTTGGGTTATCAGGGCATTCGTGTGGTCCTGAACGGTTAACTGTCCTGACTTCCTGTTTATTATCTTTATCGAATGTCGCAGAGTCATGGTGTATCATCAGCAGGTTATCCGTGGCGATAATGGTAAGCGTTTGAAGCGTCTGCCCGGATAAAAAACCATCGTCCAATCAGTTAATTTGGTAGGAATATGCTAGACCCCAAAATCGTTCGCAGCAATCCTGAAGCTGTGGCGGAACAGCTGTTGAAGAAGCACTACAAACTGGATATTGAGCGTCTGGTTTCTCTGGAGGAGCGTCGCAAGTCGCTTCAGGTTAAAACTGAGCAGCTGCAGAGCGAACGTAAGTCGGGTTCCAGGGAATTTGGCAAGATCAAGGCCCAGGGCGGTGATGTTTCCACGCTTAAAGAACGCATGGATCAGGTGAATGCTGAACTCAAGGAAAATGAGCAGGCCCTGACCGAACTGCAGGAAGCATTGAATAACCTGCTGCTGGAAGTGCCCAACCTGCCAGACAGCTCGGTGCCGGAAGGTAAAGACGAAAACGACAACGTACTGGTTCGTAGCTGGGGTGAGCCACGGAAGTTTGAGTTTGACGTCAAAGATCACGTTGATCTGGGTGAAGTTCTTGGCCTGAATTTTGAAGCGGCTGCCCATATTTCCGGCTCCCGATTTGCCATGCTGCGTGGCAAAATTGCCCGCCTGCATCGGGCGCTGGCTCAGTTTATGCTGGATGTTCAGACCACTGAGCACGGCTATGAAGAAGTTATCACCCCGCTGCTGGTTCATGATAAAGCCCTGTATGGCACTGGCCAGTTGCCCAAATTCGGTGAAGACCTGTTCAAAACCGCCTGCGATGATGATTCCGGTGCTGACCAGAAGCAGTTTTTCCTGATTCCTACGGCAGAAGTTACCCTGACCAACCTGGTGCGTGAACAGATTGTTGAAGCTGATCAACTGCCCATTCGTCTGACGGCTCACACATCCTGTTTCCGAAGCGAAGCGGGCAGTTATGGCCGTGATACCCGTGGCCTGATCCGTCAGCACCAGTTTGAAAAGGTTGAGATGGTACAGATCGTCCATCCTGATAAGTCCTATGAAGCGCTGGAAGAGATGACAGCTCATGCAGAAGCCATTCTCCAGAAGCTGGGGCTGCCTTATCGCGTTGTGGCACTGTGCGGTGGAGATATGGGCTTTGGGGCCGCCAAGACCTACGACCTTGAAGTCTGGCTGCCGGCCCAGAATCAGTACCGTGAAATCTCTTCCGTCAGTAACTGTGTTGATTTCCAGGCACGTCGAATGATGGCGCGTTTCCGCAATGAATCAGGCAAGCCGGAGCTGGTTCATACGCTGAATGGTTCAGGTCTTGCCGTGGGTCGTACTCTGGTGGCGGTACTGGAGAATTATCAGGATAAGGATGGGCGTATCCATATTCCCGAAGCACTTCAGAGCTATATGGGAGGAATTAGTATTCTCTAGGAGATCAGCAGGGTGGAACGTTTGATTTCACCTTCTTAATTTACATCTAAAGTATTATCATCAATCAACTTTGTTCAAAAATAACGGTAGTCATGAACAAAAGGAGAGCGTGGTGAATAATCTTTCCGCGAGGGATCCCGTAGAGACAACTGTTGATCCGGGCAGTGATAATGAATCTGATGTTTATAATGCCCATGCGGCGGCTGTTTCGAGATATCAGTCATACCTTGTAAGGCCAATTGCCAGTACATCAGGCAATTATTTATCGGGTAACCAGCAGCCTGTTGCTAATACTGATTCTTCTGGTCATGAATATGACCTTCCTTCAGGTTTTCAGAGTCACCAGAATCAGGCGGTGAGTTCTTATCAATTTATCATTAATGGCCAGACTAAAACATTTAAGTCGCTACGGTCACTGCTCCAGATTCAGCCTTTTATGGATAACTTCAGGGCGAGTACCGGAAGATATCTTTCTGATGTCCATATCCCCCGTGAGGATAGCGCACTCAAAACATTGATTCTTGAGAATGCTCGTGTTCAGCAAGTATTCTTGTTGGTGAATGACATAGAAACATTAAATGTATTCACATCAGCGGATCAAACACATTTGACGGAACAGGCATCAGCCAGTGGATACAGGTCAGATGACTATCGTTTACCGGCAACATACAGTGGCTTGCAGCGAATGGTTGCCCGTGAAAACCGTCGGTTGAATTCGATCAGTGGTCAGAGATCACCAGAGCAGTATTGCCAGCCTGCACTATCTTCGGAAAGCTCAAATCCTGCTTCTGATGTTAACAGCACTACCCGCTATTTCTGCCATATTCATGGAGAAGATAAGCAATTTGATTCGATTGCTGCGTTATTATCGGATCGGACACTGTTACGAAACTTTCGTGATAATGCTGAGTTATACAATGTAAGTTCAGATATTCCTTCTAACAATACTGAACTGAAGCACTTTATTATCAATAGGCAGGATCGGTTCAATGCGTTTCTGTTAATTAATGATATGACTGCGATACCAACCACTAATTCTGGTAATGGTGCTGATCATGCCGTAGCTTCTGATGCGGGGCTGATTTCTACAATCTTCAACCCATATATGGTAAACAGTAACGATCGAAGAAACTCTATCGTTCGGCATGGTGCAGTCAGGCAAATGAGGTTTATACGTGATTTTCCTGGTGGCAATAAGAGTGCGTTTAAAATATCAGATGCTGGATTTTATTTGTCACTGGTGGAAAAAAGGCTGTTATGTTTCACCTGCGGAGGTTCAATTAAAGAGTGGCAAGAGGAGTGGGGCGTGCGCTCCCTTGATGAGGTTCATGCAAGACTTTACCCTGAGTGCTCTTTTTTGCGGGAAAAAAAAGGTGAATGGTTTATCGAAGCCTGCCAAGAACAATTAACACAAGCAGAACAACGTGTGTTACCCCGATCTTTGGAAAGTCATCCACATTTGTATCGCTTACCTTTGGATGAGTATCAATGGCAGCAAGAACAGGTAGAAGTGGACTATTATAAATTTCTATCCGACTGGCGTGAAGGGCGAGCGCGATTGGACGGAATGACGTTACATGAATTTGTACGGGCACAAAATCAAGCTGGTCAACACAGTTGTGACAGACAGAGTCAGGCAGATGCCACTTATTCTATCAAACGCAATGTTCAAAGATGTCTGCAGGCATTTCACCGTAGCTTTCTTCCTGGTTCAGCGCTGCACAATGCAATGGACAGGTTGCATGGGAAAGTTAATGCCGCTCAGAACCAAAGCTACGTGCTTAAATTAAAATTATTGCAAGTCTTGCAGAATCTATTGGCACTTCGAGAAGATCAGTCGGAAGATGTAGGCGCTGAAATTGCTTCGATTATTGACGCTGCTGAAGACCGGGATTGTCAGGATCATACAACAGAAATCATTGATCAAATCCAGACTCGAATGGCTTTGATTGATATCAATCGGGAGCTGGAGTTTGAGTCTGACGTTGTCCACATATTCAACCTGCTGAAGAAATTAAAATTATTTTATAACGAGTCAGTACTTTACAGTGTATTGTCTACTACAAGGGGGTTAACTGGTAATCTACTTATTGCGGCCGGAGAGTCCACTGAAATAAGAGGTTACATTAAGAATCTGTTTTCCCAAAGTATCTGCCAATTCCCTGAGAATCAAATTCCACAGTGTTACGGCACTGTTGGCAGGCAGCCAGCTAGTGTGATGGCTGAAATTAAAAGAAAATTCACCAGCGGTATTATGAATCTGGCCGATTTTCAAAATTATATTATGGACATGTTTAACACGGATCCGGCATTACTTAATCTTTTAATAACGAAAAATGCTGAGTTTTCAGTTTGGCATGGCAAGACAGAGAGTAGCGCAGAGTTATTGATGGAACAGTACAGTCCCGATACACCAGGGCTCTCTGAGCAGGAGATTATTGAAGGTGCTGCTAACGTTGCAGATGCTCGTGCAAGGTTCATGCGTGAAGATCTTTACCAATTCATCAGCGAGAAGCTGGACATGTTCTGGGATGAGATTATTCGAGAAACATCCCGGTAATGTTTAACCCGGACATCATTAAAATGGTTAGTCAATCTAACCATTTTGATAGCTACATTTGAAATCTAAAACACTATTATCAATCAATTTGTTCAAATATTTAACGGTCATAATGAACTCAAGGAGAATCATGATGGATCATATCACACCCGGGGAGCTTACACAGAGAACTGTTCATGGGAATGAGGCGATTAATAGTAACCCTGATGGTTCGAGGTATCGTCTATACGATGTAAGGTCGATTGCCAGCTCGAACAATTATTTATTATCTGATCAGGGGGCTGTTGGTGGTGCTGATTTCCCTGAGTGCTCATATCCACGAGCTGCAGGTTTCCAGAGTCATCAACACCAGCCGGTAAGAACTTATAAAGTTACTATTCATGGCTATACTCATACATTTACTTCGCTAAGGGAATTGCTCCAGATACAGTCTTTTATGGATAACTTCAGGGGTAGCGCCGAAGTGTATCTTCCTGGTATCGATATTCCCCCTGAGGATGCTGAACTAAGGAATTTGATCCATGCGAATGAATGTATTCAGCAAGTATTTTTGCTGGCTAATGAAATAGAGACATTAAATGTAGCCGCATCATCGGATCAAACGCAATTGGTCGAAGCATCAGGCAGCGACTATCATTTACTGGCACCATCATCAGGTAGCCGACAGCGAACTGTTTCCATTGATAACCATCAAATTAATGATATTGAAACGGTACCCTCTGACGTGGAACCAGTTGCTACGATTTATAACCAACGTATGGCATGTGCGACAGAGCGAATGTACTCTTTCTCTAAGCACCATGCATCCAGGTGTGTAGAATTCCTGGATGATTTTCCTCATGGTAATAGAAATGCCCTTAGACTATCCGATGCAGGATTTTATTTGTCACTGAATGAAGAAAAAATATCCTGTTTCTCCTGCGGAGGCTCCATTGGAGAGTGGCAACAGGAGTGGGGAGTTAGTACCATCGATGAGGTTCATGCCAGACTTTACCCGAAATGCTCTTTTTTGCAGGAACACAAGGGCGAACATTTTATTCAAGATTGCCAGCAACAGTTACGACCCGAACAGCAACACCGGTTGGCCCAACCTTTGGAAAGTCATCCGCATTTGTATTCTTTACCCGTGAGTGATCATCAATGGCAACAAGAAGAGGCTGCAAGATCCGAGCGGGAAGCGGTGTTTAACTTGTATAATGGACAAACACTGGTGGATGGAATGACTGTACGTGAAATTCTGCGTCAAAACAGGGTTCATACTCAACATGCCCAACAGAATTGGGGCTGGCAAAGTCAGTATCAGTCTGGTGCCACCTCTGCGATCGAAGGCAATGTTCAAAGATACCAGCTGGAATTACACAGTATCTTTCCCGTTGATTCTGAACTTCACCACGCAATAGACAGGCTGCATGAAAAAGTGAATGCAGCCCGAGACCGAAACAATCAGCTTAAATTGAGCTTATTACAAATCCTGGAACATCTGATAACACTCCCGGAAGATCTGCGGGCAGATACCGGTGCTGAAATCACTGAGATGATTAACGCTGCTTATGACCGTGATTGTCAGGATCATACTTCGGAAATCATCGATCAAATCAAAACCAGAATGGCTTTCATTAATATCAGGCGGGAACTGGAGGCAGGGCATGATATTGTTCAGATATTCGACTTGTTGAAGAAGTTAAAATTATTTTTTAATGAGTCAGTACTCTACAAAGCCATGTCTACTACAAGCAAGAGTGATGGAACTCTACTTGTTGAAGCCAGTGAATCCACTGAGATAAGAGGGCGTATCAAGAATCAATTTTCCCGAAGTATTTGTCAATTTCCGGAGAGTCATGTTTATCAGCGTTTTGGAGAAATTGGTAAACTGAAGCCGGAAGTGATGGATGAAATTGAAAGAAAATTCATCAGCGGCATCAGGAATAAAGCCGATTTTCAGAATTATATTGTTGACATGTTTAAAACCGAGCCTCAATTACTTGATCTTTTAAGAAAGGGAAACGCTGAATTTTCAGTTTGGCATGGTAAGACAGAGAGCAACACCGAGTTATTGTTGGAACAGTACAGCCCGGAAACCCCGGGACTCTCTGAGCAGGAGATTATTGAAGGTGCTGCTGGCGTTGCAGATTCTCGCAGAAGGTTCATGAATGAGGATCTTGAACAATTCATCAGCGAGAAGGTGGACTCTTTTTGGGCGGAGATTCTTCAGCAAACATCCAGGTTATGAAATATCCGGGCTGGTTAGCATTCAACTGTAAGATTCTTCAACCAGTATTTTGCCAGCACCCGGTAAAGGACCAGAATCGCTTTAGTCACTTCTTCCATCAGAGCGCAGATAAACACCAGATGCAGTGGCCAATGCCAGATGTTCACCGCTGCCCAGGTCAGCGGTACACCGACAAACCACATACCAATAATATTGATGGCTGCCGTGGCTTTCACATCGCCGCCGCTGCGCAGTACACCAACAATCCCGGTCAGGTTGATGACCCGGATGCATAGGGCAAATCCGGCAATAATCAGCACTTCACTGGCCATTTTCAAGGTGTCACCCTGAAATTTGCCGAACATTCCGACGATCTGCTCATTGAAAATCAGGGTGACAACGCCGATTATCAGGGCGGTGGCCGGGGCGACCAGCATAAAATAACGGCTCTGTTTCCAGGCCAGCTCAAATTCTCCAGCGCCGAGCTCCTTCCCGAGTATGATTGAGGTAGCGATAGCGAACCCGATAAACAGGGAAATCAGCACGCCTTCGACGGAAGAGATGGCGCTCATCACCGCCAGCTCAACAACCCCCATCTGGGCAAACATCAGGTTGTAAAGCACCAGGCCAAATGACCAGAGGCCGTCCTGAATCAGCATGGGAACACAGATGCCGATGTATTTCATCCAGTGTTTACGACTCTTGCATTGCAACAGGTCAGCTTTTACCGGTTTGAGCCCCGGGCGAACCTCAAGGATGTAATAGATAAGCAAGCCCACCTGAATCAACCGGGAAATGGTTGTTCCCCATGCAGAACCGGCAACCCCGAGGGCTGGAAAGCCAAAATGGCCATAGATCAGCAGATAATTAAACAGCACATTCATAAGAATGGTGATAAAACCGATGCGTGTCGGTGTTTTTGCGTCGTTATTGGTTCTCAGCAGGGCTTCCAGCGGGATGGTGACCGCTATGCAGAGAAAGGAGGGGGCCGTGATGAATAGATAGCTGCTGCCCAGAGCCTTCAGCGTGAGATCTTCACTGATCAGGCCCATGATCTGTTCTGGAAAGAGCAGGTAGACAATGACAAATGGGGTGGTGATGGCCAGTGTGGCAATGATCGTCTGAACCAGCGTCCTGCGCAAGCCATCCATATTTCGGGCACCGATATACTGCGCCGCCAGAATGCTCATGCCACTGCCCAGGGCAGCGATCAGAATCAGGTTAAAGAAGAAAATCCGGTTGCCCATGCCTACCGCAGCAACTTCTGTTTCACCCAGCATGGAGACCATGAAGATATCGATCAATCCAAGCATTGAGAACATCATGGATTGCAGGGATATAGGCAGTGCCAATTGCCAGAGATTGCGCAGGAAGTCCCTGTTTGGGGCTGGGTTTTCAATAGTTTGACTGGTCATAAAGCGACTAACAATGATAGGGGCCTGAAGCGCGTTTCCATCCGTGAAAGAGGGGAGTGGTCTCATTCGGATATAAACAGCCATGAACTGTATAGCATTCTCTTTATGGTTATGTCGGAGTGATGCAACAGCAGTATAAAAAGCTATATCGTCATATTTACTATCAACTGTACTCTTATAGTCGTATAAGTGGGAAGTCGGATTTTTCCCTATCCTCAGTCCAGCTCCCGGCTTTTTATAACTTTTAATAATAGAAGATAAGAAAACATTGTTATATTTATTCTGTCGTATGCTGGTAAAATCCTGTCATCCATGGTCCAGTCAGTCGGACCGCAGGCTTACATAATCCGGGCCTGCATGCGTATGTCAACAGAGCTTTATCAATAACGAGAAAAACATGGACTATCTGCCATTATTTCTACAGGTACGTAACCAGCGCTGTCTGGTGGTGGGTGGTGGCGATATCGCCCTGCGTAAAATCAGGCTTCTCAACGCCTCTGGTGCCAATATTCGAGTGGTGGCCAGAGAGATATCAGCAGAAATTCGTGAGTTTCTTGCCAGCGGTGATCACCAATTGCTGGAAAAACCCTTTGAAAATCATCACCTGGACGATGTTTGTCTGGTCATTGCGGCAACGGACGATGAGGCTGTTAACCGCCAGGTAGCCAGGGTGGCACAGCAGCGACAGCTGTTTGTTAATGTGGTGGATGACGCACAAGCCGGTAATGCGGTAATGCCGGCGATTGTTGATCGCTCTCCGGTGGTGGTTGCCTTTTCCACCGGTGGTAAAGCACCGGTTCTGGCCCGTCTCCTGCGGCAGAAACTGGAGACGCTGTTGCCCCGTGGATATGGCCGTCTGGCGGCACTGGCAGGTGAGTGTCGCGATATGGTCAAGGCCCGGTTCAGTGAGATCAATGACCGCCGGTATTTCTGGGAGAACGTGTTGGCAGGGCCTGCTGCGGAAAAGGCGCTGGCAGGTGATCTGCAGGGGGCACGTAGTTTGATTGAACAGACTCTGGCCAACACATCGGAGCAGAAAACCGGCGAAGTGTATTTGGTGGGTGGAGGCCCGGGCGATCCAGACCTGCTGACATTTAAAGCGCTGCGGTTAATGCAGCAGGCCGATGTTGTGCTGCATGACCGGCTGGTGTCTGAAGATGTTCTGGCACTTTGTCGTAGGGATGCCGATTATATCTACGTTGGTAAAAAGCGGGATCGACACACACGACCCCAGGAAGAAATCAATGCCCTGCTGGTTGCATTGGCTAAAGAGGGCAAGCGGGTTTTGCGGTTGAAGGGCGGCGACCCCTTTATCTTTGGGCGTGGTGGTGAAGAGATTGAAACGCTGGCCAGTGAGGGTATTCCTTTCCAGGTGGTGCCTGGTATTACTGCTGCTTCCGGCTGTGCCAGTTATGCCGGTATTCCCCTGACGCACCGGGATCACGCCCAGTCTGTCCGCTTTGTCACCGGGCATCTGAAAGATGGTGGCTACGCCCTGAACTGGCAGGAAATGCTGGACCCCGGTCAAACGCTGGTGTTCTACATGGGGTTGCTGGGGCTTCCCCGTATCTGCCAGGAGTTAATGGATCATGGCAGGGATGCACAGACGCCCATTGCCTTGATTCAACAGGGTACCACCCGGAACCAGCGGGTGTTCAAGGGCACCCTGGCAACCATTAACACGATTATTGAGTCAGAAACGGTAAGGGCCCCCACATTGATCATTGTGGGCAGCGTGGTGACGCTTCATGAGACCTTAAGCTGGTATAACAATGAGACGCTTCTGGAACAATAAGTTCCAGAAGCCTGTAAATCAGACTTCCAGCGCTTCCAGCGGGTCCGGATAAACAAACTGATAGTTCAGCGCTTTTTTCAATTTATCGCAATTCACCAGTCGGTAAGGCATGGGTTTATCGATAAAGATCGGGGGTTCGATGTCCATGATTTCGCAGGACTTGGTATAGAGCTGGCGACGGGTAGGGTGCGCATCTGCGGAGGCGTTGAAAATTTCCCCAAACAGGTTTTTGGCAATGATCTGCCCGATGATTTGCAGGCAGTCTTCCCGGTGTATCATATTCACCGGATCATCAGCGCCGCCCAGCTCTTTGCCGGAAAAGTAGCGCCCTGGCTGATATTCACCGCCAATAAGGCCTGAGAAGCGAAGCACCGTGGTTTTCAGGTCGTCATGGTCCGTGAACAGCTGCTCAATATCCAGCCAGGCAGTATCAGAGAAGGGAGACTCAATGCGAACGGCATCGTCTTCCGTTACTTCAACGTTATTTTGCGGGTAAACGGAGGTGGCACTGATCAGAATAATTTTTTTAACCCGGGACTGCTCAATGCGGTTAAGCAGTGCCTTCATCTGGCGAAGGTAAAAGAGGGGTTGGCCATCGCCTTTTCCGGGTGGAATATTGATAAAGAGAATATCGGTAGCAAGAAACGAGTCAATATCACCCTCAGGCTCTGGTGAAAGACCGATAATATAAGGCTTCATGCCAACCGCAGAAATAGCTTCCAGCTTTTCCTCCCGGGTGGTTGATCCCTTGACTGGATAGCCATCTTTCACCAGTCGTTCGCCCAATGGCATGCCCAGCCAGCCACAACCCAGAATGCTGATGGTTTCTTTCATTATCGGTCTCTTGCTTGTCGAGGAAAAGGACGATGAATTGCAAATGCGAACTATTCTCTCCGATTGTCTCTTTAAATGAAACCGTTTTGAATAACCGAGTTGCCAGGTAGGGATTCTCTGAAGCGCCCCAATGACATAGAATAGCCCTGAAGTTAATAGAGGAAGTGTTGCGTTGAACATTACATTCACTGAAGCCGCACAGAAGTATCTTGCCCAATTATTAGAAAAACAGGGGGTTGAGGGGATTGGTGTACGCCTGTTTGTCAGCAACCCCGGCACGCCTCATGCGGAAACCTGCCTGGCCTATTGCAAGCCAGGGGAAGAGAAAGAGGGTGATCTGACGCTGGAGCTTGAGTATTTCAACTGCCATGTTGAAGGCACCAGTGAGCCATTTCTTGAAGAAGCGGTGGTTGATTTTGCTGAAGACAAGCTGGGTGGTCAGCTGACCATCAAGGCACCCAACGCCAAGATGCCCAACGTTAATGAAGACAGCCCTCTGGATATGAAGATCAACTACTTCCTGCAAATGGAAGTGAATCCCGGGCTGGCTTCCCACGGTGGCGTGGTATCCCTGGTGGAACTGGATGATGGTATTGCTGTTCTGCAGTTTGGCGGTGGTTGCCAGGGGTGCGCTGCGGTCGATATGACCCTCAAGGATGGTGTTGAAAAAACACTGATGGAGCGTATTCCGGAGCTGAAAGGCGTTCGCGATGTGACGGATCACAGTAATACTGAGAATGCTTTTTACAAATAAGGCAGATCAATAGAGGGAGGTGGCATCCACTTCCTTTCTCCGTTTTTTCAATGTTGTTTCAATTTTACCGTTGGTGTTCGGTGCCCCCCTATGAAGTCTCCCCTTATTACCCGTGCCGGGAAAGAAAATCTTGAGCAGGAGCTTCAGTATCTGTGGCGAATTAAGCGCCCTGAAGTCACGCAGGCTGTTTCTGAGGCCGCAGCGCTTGGGGACCGCAGTGAGAATGCAGAATATAAAGAGGGCAAGCGGCAGCTCCGGGAAATTGACCGACGCATACGCTACCTGACCAAGCGGCTTGAAATCCTGAAGGTTGTCGATTATTCGCCAGAGCAGGAAGGCAAGGCTTTTTTCGGTGCCTGGGTTGAGCTGGAAAGCGAAGAAGGTGAAATACTCCATTGTCGTATAGTGGGTGCCGATGAGATAGATGTGAAAAACAACCACATTACCATCGATTCCCCCATGGCCAGGGCAATGGTTGGGCGTCAGGTAGACGATGAAGTGGTGGTCAATGCACCGGGTGGACGCAAGATCTGGTTGATCAATAAAATACAATATCAGCCTTTTTCTGATGTTGAATAGGGAAAGCTATGGTTTTTCATGTTTTATTAATGGTATTTTTACCGCCTGTTGAGAAAAGGGTAAAGATATCGGTATAACTCTCTGAAATAATGGTGTATCTTTTCCCGCCTTTTTGAAATCCCAAGCTCATTTACTCACCCGGTAGTCCGACGGAACTGTGAAGCGTTATAAACAGGCCATTTTATCCAATTTTTTTGTCACCGAAGACGGCAGTGCTGTGCGCCATCTGGTTGAGGCAAATCTGGATATTGAGTCAAGAAGTGACCGTACGCTTTGTACCGAAGTCCTGAACAGTGACTGTCGCTACGAGGTGCTGGTTAATGGCCATCTATCCACTGTCTGCATGATCTGTTCAGCGATTCTTGATCGAAGAATCAGTAATATGCCGGTGGAACGTAAAGTCAGTTATGGCAAAAAGCAGACGATGGAGATCTTTACACCACCGGATACTCAGTTATCGCTTCCGGGTGTGGTTGAGCCTGTTCAGGTTGAAGAGGGTAAAATGATCACCGCAATAGAAGAACAGCCCGAGCAAATCGAGCTGTTTATGTGAGTAAAAATCAGATCTGCCAGTTGCTGCACTAGGAGGCTGTCCGAGAATAGCGCCCGTAGCGAGGACGACAGAAAATTGAGGATAAAAATTCGGTTTTGTGAGGTGAATAGCGGGGCTATTTGCCGAATAAAAGCGGATTTTTAGACCAATTTGCTGTCGCCGCAGTAGGGCAGTCTATTCTCGGACAGCCTCCTAGCGACGACCCGGCAGAACATCCTTCAATTTATCCCTGATGCTGCGCAGCGTCTTCTCCGTGGTTTTCCAGTCAATACAGGCATCAGTAATAGAAACGCCGTATTGCAGATCGTTCAGGTTATCAGTCATTTTCTGATTGCCCCAGCCAATATTGCTTTCCACCATCAGACCGACAATGGATTGATTGCCTTCAATGATCTGGTTGGTCACATTCTCCATAACCAGCGGTTGCAGGGCAGGGTCCTTATTGGAGTTGGCGTGGGAACAATCCACCATGATATTTGGCTTGATGCCGGCTTTTTCAAGCGCCTTTTCACACAGTGCAACACTGACAGAATCGTAGTTTGGCTTGCCGTTACCACCACGCAGAACAATGTGGCCGTAGGGGTTGCCTCTGGTATGGGTAACAGCCACTTGCCCCTGGCCGTTCAGCCCGAGAAAACGGTGTGGACTGGAAACAGACTGCAGGGCATTGATCGCAACTTCCAATCCGCCATCGGTGCCATTTTTAAAGCCAACGGCCGAGGACAGGCCGCTGGCCATTTCGCGGTGAGTCTGCGACTCAGTGGTTCTGGCTCCTATTGCAGACCAGGCAACCAGGTCCTGAAGATATTGAGGCGAAATCGGGTCCAGTGCTTCTGTAGAGGCAGGAATGCCCATTTCGGCAACATCCATTAACAGACGGCGACCGATATGCAGGCCTTCTTCAATTTTAAATGAGTCATTCAAATGCGGGTCATTGATCAGGCCTTTCCAGCCCACCGTGGTTCTTGGCTTTTCAAAATAGACGCGCATCACCAGATACAATGTGTCTTTCAGCTCTTCACTGAGGGCTTTCAGCCGTTGGGCATAATCTTTCGCCGCAGCAACATCGTGGATTGAGCATGGGCCTATGACCACAAACAGGCGATGGTCTTTGCCATCGAGAATATCCCTGATTACTTCACGGCTTTCAGAAACCGTTTTTGCTGCTGCCTCAGTCATCGGAATCACAGCCTTAAGGCGTTCCGGACTCAACAGAACTTCCTGAGATTGAATATTAAGGTCTTCAATGGGTAATACAGCCATGTGCGCGGTCCCGTTTTTTTAATAAGACTGGTTTAAAATCTCCTGATCAGTGGCCTGATGCCCCTGATGCCAGATGAAAATATGGCACCCATACTGACAGATAGTCACCTCACCCTGTATAAGTAGTTAACCAAATGAAATCGTATTTTCTGACTAATTGGTCAGTCACTCTGCGGCGTTACAACTTCGGTCACATAGCTAAGGCTATACACCCTTCGTTGTGCCTTGCATAGTAACTGCCCACTTAGCCAGAAATATACGATTCCATTTGGCCAACTACTTAAAGCCCTGGTAACCATGGGTTTTCCATTGGCCTGGTGAGGGTTTTCCACTTTATTCAAACTGACACAGTGCTGCAACCCTGGATAGGGTTAAAAAAGGTATTTCAGGCCCAGTCCGAGCAAAATAATGGCCAATATGATGCGCATGAAGGTATCCGGTAGCTTCATGCCGACACGGGTTCCAACATAAATAGCAGGGATAGAGCCAATCAGCAGGCTGCCTAACAGCACAAAATCAACATTACCCAGCCAGATATGGCCAAAGCCTGCCAGCAAGGTTAACGGTACCGCATGAGCCAGGTCGCTACCCACTACCTTGACGGGTTTCAGCAGCGGATAAAGCAGGACAATAGCGGCAGTGCCCAGCGCTCCGGCACCCACCGATGAAAGTGTGACCAGAACCCCGAGGAAAATACCGGCAATAAATGTTAATGTCGTCTGATATTTCTGTGGAATCATCGAAACACCAGAGAGCTGTCTTCTTTTCAAAAAAGGACTCATAAATAGCGACAGCGCAGTGAGGGTTAACATTATCCCAAGGCATAGTGTAAGGATCGGGCTATAATCAGCGCTTCTGTCAAAAAAAAACTTGAGCAGCACAATTGTCAGGACTGTGGCAGGAAGACTGCCAGCACAGAGCGTTTTGACCAGTGTCCAGTCAATACTTTTCTGACGATGATGGACAATGACTCCGGTTGACTTGGTAATGGCTGCATACATCAGATCCGTTCCAATGGCGATATGAGCCGGAAAGCCAAACATTAACAGCAGTGGTGTCATCAATGAACCGCCGCCGATACCTGTCAGGCCAACCGCAAAACCAACGCCGGCACCGGTGGCAATATATGTTAGAAAATCCATAAGCATCCCAAAATCTATGGTCTAAAGTTATAACTAGCCAAGGCGATGTTTGAAAATATTGACTAAAAATTGATGATTCGCTGGTAACTATATTGACTGGCTTGTATTCTGGAAAAGAATTTAATGTCATTCTTTTATGCTTTATAGAACTAACGGATCCTGTTTCAATCTACACATTTTTGTCAGCACAACCTGCCCGACCGGAGGCCATCAATGAAGCTGCAACAACTGCGCTATATCTGGGAGGTCGCCCACCACGATCTCAACGTATCAGCTACAGCGCAGAGTCTATACACTTCTCAGCCCGGTATAAGCAAACAAATCCGGCTTTTGGAAGATGAACTTGGCGTCGAGGTTTTTGCCCGAAGTGGCAAGCATCTCACCCGCATTACCCCGGCCGGTGAGAAAATCATTGATACAGCCGGTGAGATCCTTAGAAAAGTTGAGTCGATCAAGCAGGTTGCCCAGGAATTCAGTGACGAGCGAAAGGGCAGTCTGTCCATTGCCACAACCCACACGCAGGCTCGCTATGCCCTGCCGGGGATTATCCGGCAGTTTATTGGTCAGTATCCCGATGTTGCCCTTCACATGCATCAGGGTACTCCCATCCAAATTGCCGAAATGGCAGCAGACGGTTCCGTTGACTTTGCTATCGCAACGGAAGCACTGGATCTGTTCAATGATCTGGTGATGATGCCATGCTATCGCTGGAATCGCTGTGTTCTTGTACCCAGGGATCATCCTCTAACCCAGGTATCTGAATTGAGCCTGAAAGATATTGCCCGGTATGCCCTGGTCACCTATGTTTTCGGATTTACAGGTCGCTCCAAGCTGGATGAAGCCTTTATGAATGAAGGGTTGTCCCCCAGGGTAGTATTTACTGCCACCGACGCTGACGTGATTAAAACCTATGTGCGCCTTGGGCTGGGCGTCGGGATCATTGCCAAAATGGCTTACGACCCTGAACTGGATTCAGACCTTGTCCCCCTGAATGCTGATCACCTGTTTGAGCCAAGCATTACCAAGATCGGGTTCCGGCGTGGTACTTTCCTGCGTGGATTTATGTACGACTTTATTGAAGAGTTTGCCCCTCACCTGACCAAAGATGTGGTTCAGGAAGCAATCCTTCGTCATAACAAGGCGGAAGTGGATGAGCTCTTTTCACATGTTCAGCTACCAAACCAGTAACTACCTTATAAGCGGCTTGGTTCAAGCCGCTTTTTCCAGTACTTCCTTTACCAGCTTGAAATAGATGGTGTAAATCGCTGGCTCGCTGCCTTCTTCTTCAACAATGAAAAAAGGTGCTTTGTCTACCTGGTACAAATTTGCCAGTAAAGTACCTGTGCTGTCCGGGTCGCCATCAACGGCGGTGACAAATTGATCAATGCGATTGATATGACCTGAACTCTCCAGTCTTTCCTGCACTTCCTGGCATTTTTTGCAGAGGTTGCCATCGGCCATTATCTTTTTGACCATGGTGATTTTCATAATCCAGTTCTCCCGGGGGATGGTTTTCATTTGCCGGTGGTGGTTTATTGTAGCAGCGGCTATTTAGTCGATAATAGAATCAATATCTATATTCATAGGCGTTTATGCTATATTCTCAACCAGCCTGTCAGGCCGCAATAAGTCTAACCATCAAAGAGAGAATAACCAATAGATGTCGTCTGTCTTGACCTTGAAGGTGTACTGATTCCGGAAATCTGGATTGAATTTGCTACCCATACCGGTATTGACGAACTCAGGGCAACGACACGTGATATTCCCGATTACGATGATCTGTGCACAGCTTTGCTTGCGGCACGGGGTTGAGGAATAATGCGCACTTGATCAGGGGCTGCTCAAATGGATTCTTGTTTACAATAAAAATATATAACTGATATTGCCATTCATATAACGTGGTATTCAGCTTTTGCAGAATACCCGGGCTGATATTGAATGCGTAAAACCAACTTAAGAAATATCTTTGCCGTTCTCGTAGCCTGTTTGATTTTTGGCTGTGAGAGTCGCCTGCAAATTCCTGAAGTCAGCCCGGATGCGTATCGCCAGGGGTTGATTGCCACCATTTATGATCAGTGCTATTGGCCGGTTTACACCCTGGCTCCGTCACAGCCGTTGAGCGACACACTGCGCATCTATATTGAAGGGGATGGCCGGGCATGGTTGAGATCTAACCGACCATCTATGGATCCTACGCCGACGAATCGACTGGTTCATCACCTGATGCTGAACGATACATCACCGGATATTGCCTATCTCGGACAACCTTGCCAGTACAAGATGAATGGCCACTGCAATAGCAGGGTATGGACCTTTGGGCGTTACAACAAAAAGGTGGTTGAGACTATGAACTCTGTGGTGTCATCCCTTAAAGAAAACGGCGGCTACCGACAGCTTGAACTGATCGGTTACTCCGGAGGCGGAAGCATTGCTCTACTGCTGGCCGCTAACAGGAACGATGTGATTTCTGTCAGAACCGTAGCGGGTAATCTTGCTCCCCGCTACCTTAATCGCTATCACGGTGTTTCAGACATGCCGACAGCTCTGAATCCTGAGTCTTTTAGCAGCCATTTATCCGATATCCCCCAAATTCATTTTGTCGGGTCCAGAGATGATATTGTTCCTGTTGAGGTCAGTCAGCATTATGCCCGGACATTGGTAGATCAATCCTGCATTAATATCCTTCAGGTAGAAGCGGATCATCTGATCGGCTGGATCAGGCAGTGGCCAGAACTTTTAAACACACTGCCTGAGTGTATCCGCTAAGAACTCTTTTACAAAAACCGTTCCAGAGTATTCATCAGATTTTTTACTTTAGTAATGGACTCCTGATATTCCGATTCACAGTCAGAGTCAGCAACAATCGCTCCACCTCCCCAGCAGTGCAATTCGCCATCTTTGGCCAGAATCGTCCGTATAGTGATACTGGTATCCATATTGCCATCACAGCTGATATAGCCGATGGAGCCACAGTAAACAGTGCGGGCTACCGGTTCCAGCTCCCTGATAATCTCCATGGATCGTATTTTTGGCGCTCCGGTAATCGAACCGCCGGGGAATGTGCTTCCCAGCAGGTCAAATGCATCATAATCGTCCATCAGTTGGCCTTTCACTGTACTGACCAGGTGATGCACGTTGGCATAACTTTCCAGGGCAAATAATCGGGGTACTGACACGGTACCTGTCTTGCAGACCTTACCAAGATCGTTTCTCAGCAGATCGACAATCATCAGGTTTTCCGATTGATCCTTCTGGCTATGTTGTAGCTCCTCAGCAATGGCAAGGTCTTCTTCAGGAGAGTGGCCCCTGGGACGGGTACCCTTGATGGGCTTGGTGGCAACATGACCGTTTTTCAGCCGGATAAACTGCTCCGGGGAATGGCTGAGAATGCTCAGGTCAAGACGTGAAATAAACGCAGAGTAGGGCGCTTTGGTGATGGTTCTGAGCTTTTTAAATGCTTCCCAGGAATCGCCGCTATAGGGCGCAGTAAAACGCTGGGTAAGATTCACCTCATAGCAATCTCCCGCCACAATGTAGTCCTGAATTTGCTGAAATGCACACTGGTATTCAGCCGGGGTTTGTGTCGGGGTGAATCTGTCGAGCAGTTTGAATGGTGAACGGTCTGACTTCCTGACTTTATGGTCAATAGCTTGCAGAATTTCAGTTTTCAATGATTCGGGTATATCCGGATGAAACACCAGACAGGCCCGTCGTTCCTTATGATCACAGATCAGCGCCCACTGATAGAGCCCGACGGACATCAGCGGTGTTGAACTGTCTCGATGGGCTATTCGGTCCGGCTCAAGGTGTTCACACAGTTCATATCCCCAGTAACCAACCATGCCACCAACAAAAGGCAAGCCGGCATTGTCGACTTTGCTCATGGCATTAAGCCGTTTTGGCAATTGCGCAAAAGGTTCAGCTCCAGAAACAGTTTCTGTTTTTTGTTGAATAAGATCTTCAATCATCAAATCACCTTCCGGGGTGAAGGTGAAGTGCATTTCTGGAGCTGCGGTCATAATGTCATAACGGCTGGAATGATCTTTATAGACTGCCTGTTTTCCATCGAATACCGAGCTATCCAGAAAACAGGGATAAGGGAGGTGAATAAAATGTTCAAAGTAGAGACTGGTATCGTCTTTATATTCCAGTTCCAGAATTGTCAGCGTCTTCATACAGGTGTCCGAACAAAACAGTCGGCATTTTAACTGGAGCCGGGGCACTATGCCATCGTCTGCAATCCATGAACCAGCCATCAAGTGCTAATATCATCGGTTGTTGTAATGGTTGTAGCTGTGTAACTTCCCTGTCAACAAGTGCACGTAAAACCGTGCGAAAGTATTTTAACCGGTAGGGCTTACCGATGCTTGAACCTTAACGCTTTGAGATGCTAACAAAGAATATGAAGGATTTGTTACGGGTGGGGAAGTGTCTATTGCGCTGGAGGTAAATTCCTGGGAGGAGCTGCTGGGAGTTGTGGATGCTGATTTTTCCTGAGAAGAAGTGGATGTTGGTGCTTTAGAGGATGAAGTTAGCGAGGAAGAATATGGAGTACTTGGTTCGTTTGTTGTTGTGGTGGAATGTTGCTGGTCGGTGTTGTCGGCCAATTTAGGCGTATGCCAGGAAGAACTTGGGGTAGCTACTGGAATACTAGGGCAGTTTTCTGTGCAGGATTCTATAATTCTTGTGGTGGAAGTGGACATTGCTTCCATGACCGTACTACTTCCATCGTTGTAGTCACCGGAACCCTGAGGTCCAAGCGAGGGCAAAGTTGTATTACCAGGTGGCTTAGTTGGAGTTAACTTAGTCTCAGCGCCCTTCAATAATCCAAATCCAGCCAAAAGCCCTAATGCCGTGCCTCCGATTAAAAGCACGCCGAGAGCAATAGCTACTTTCCTTTTTCCACTGCTGGTTCTGAAAGATCCTTCTGAATTTTCACTTGGAGCTTTTTTATCCTCGTTTAGAGATTGCATAGGTATTGAAGCATAAGATGCATTTTTTATCGTCGTTTCCAAGATATGACTCCTTAGCATTTATAAGAGTTCACTTCAGTCCCGTGCGATTAACAGGGAGTAAAGGTCAAGAGGCAGAGTGAGCTAAAAACTCTACAGCACAACAAGCCTAGCCTTTTAGCTCAACACAATGCAGCTTTTCTGAGATGTTTTTTTAATAAGCCATTTTGATCTATATGTCACTGATTTAGTTATATGTTGTTTTCAATGCAGGTAGAAGTGCTGAGTAAAGTTCGGTATAAATATCTCAGTTTAAAATATTGGCAACCATGCTCTATGACGTCGACAGGACCCGCAACATAGATAATGCTGCTGTTTACGCTCTTTATATCAAGAATTAAGAATCAGAGGTAACGCCATGAATCAAAAGAATAATACCTTGAGTCGATTGATCGTTGAGCAGGGCATTGTCACTGCTCCCGGTGTTTACGATGGTATTTCGGCCCGGCTCGGTGAAGAAGCCGGTTTCTCAGCGCTATACGCCAGTGGTGGGGCCATTGCCCGCAGCACCGGTGTGCCTGATATTGGTTTGCTGACACTGACGGAAGTGGTTGACCGGGTTCGTCAGATCGTGGCAGCCACCTCACTGCCAGTCATTGCCGATGCGGATACCGGTTTTGGCAACGAGGTGAATGTCAAACGCACTGTGGAGCTTTTTGCCAACGCGGGCGTCAGTGCTTTTCACCTGGAAGACCAGGAGTTTCCCAAGCGCTGCGGGCATCTGGACGGCAAGTCTCTGGTATCTGTTGACGAGATGTGTAAGAAAGTCTCGGTGGCCAGCAAGTATGCCGGCGAGGTCACCGTGATTGCCCGTACCGATGCCATTGCCGTTACCGGTTTTGACGATGCTTTGGATCGTGCCAGGGCTTATGTCGATGCAGGGGCAGATATGCTGTTTGTTGAGGCACCACAGACCATCGGGCAGATTGAAGACATTGCCAAACAGGCTCCCGGTCCCAAGCTGATTAATATGTTCTACAGCGGTAAAACACCACTGGTACCAACTGAAGACCTGAAAGCGATGGGCTATCAGCTGATCATTATCCCTTCTGACCTGCAGCGGGCAGCAGTGACCGCGATGCGCGAAGTACTGCAGGTGATCAGGCGTGACGGTAACAGTGGTGCTATCGCCGACGGCATGATGACCTTCCAGGAGCGTGAACAGCTGGTGAGAACCAAAGAGTTCCTTAACCCATAAACTGCTGCCTGCTGCTAAGGCGTGATTAACCGATGCCCGGCAGTTTTATAGTCAACTTGAGGGAAGTCTTTTTTCAGGCAATAACAATAATGACCGGGTACCTTCTGGTGCCCTGATAATCAGCAAGTGCAAGAAATAAAAAAACGGAGAAGTACTATGTCGACGAACTCTGGGGAAAAAAAATTAAACGGTGCCGGTTTGCGTGGTCAGTCAGCCGGTGAAACCGCGCTCTGTACCGTTGGCAAAACCGGTTCGGGCCTCACTTACCGTGGTTACGATATCAAAGAGCTGGCCGATAGGGCCCAGTTTGAAGAAGTCGCGTATCTTCTGCTTTATGGCAAACTGCCAAACCAGGCTGAACTGGACGCCTACAAAACCAGGCTGAAAGGCCTTCGCTCTCTGCCCGATGCCCTGAAAACGGTACTCGAACAGATTCCCGCAGATGCTCACCCAATGGATGTAATGCGTACCGGTTGTTCAATGCTGGGTAACCTGGAAACCGAACAGGATTTCTCACAGCAGAATGATCATATTGACCGCATGCTGGCCATTTTCCCCGGCATGATCAACTACTGGTACAACTTCAGCCACAACGGTGTCCGGGTTGATGTTGCTACCGATGCTGACTCCATCGCCGAGCAGTTTCTCTGGACTCTGCACAACAAAAAGCCAGAGCCACTCCATGTTCAGGTGATGCACGCTTCCCTGGTGCTTTATGCCGAGCATGAGTTCAATGCTTCAACCTTTACCGGTCGTGTTTGCGCTTCCACCCTTTCTGATATTCACAGCTGTGTGACCGGCGCCATCGGTTCATTGCGTGGCCCGCTCCACGGTGGCGCTAACGAAGCGGCTATGGCAATGATCGAGAACTGGCGCTCCCCTGAGGAGGCTGAAGAGAAGATCATGGGTATGCTGGCCCGCAAGGATAAGATTATGGGCTTTGGCCATGCCATTTATCGCGAGTCTGATCCCCGTAATGCCATCATCAAACAGTGGTCGCGAAAGTTGTCTGAGCAGGTGGGCGATCAGTATCTGTATGCCGTTTCAGAGCGTGTTGAGGCGGTCATGTGGCGGGAGAAGAAGCTGTTCTGTAATGCCGACTTCTTCCACGCTTCTGCCTACAACTTTATGGGCATTCCTACCAAGTTGTTTACCCCGATCTTTGTTTGTTCGCGGGTGGCTGGCTGGACCGCTCACGTTATGGAGCAGCGTGCTAACAACCGCATTATCCGACCATCTGCCGACTATACCGGACCGGAAAGCGCAGAATGGGTGGCTATTGAAGACCGCGATTAACCACAAAGACCACCAGAGAAAAAAGCTGTCTTTGTGTTCTTTGTGGTCTGTGTAGTTTATAACAATAAATTATTTGCCCGGTGGACGTTCGACGTATGAACACTGATTTTCGTAAACCCTTACCCGGCACCCAGCTGGACTATTATGACACCCGTGCAGCCGTGGAAGCGATTCAGCCGGGCACCTATAACACCTTACCCTATACCTCCAGAGTATTGGCCGAGCAGCTGGTTCGCCGCTGTGATCCGGCTGCTCTGACTGACTCCCTGAAGCAGATCATTGAGCGTAAGCGTGATCTGGATTTCCCCTGGTATCCGGCCCGTGTTGTCTGCCATGACATTCTTGGCCAGACCGCCCTGGTGGATCTTGCCGGATTGCGAGACGCCATTGCCGGGCAGGGCGGTGACCCTGCCAGGGTTAACCCGGTGGTGCCAACCCAGTTGATTGTTGACCACTCTCTGGCTGTTGAATATGGCGGTTTTGATCCGGAGGCATTGGCAAAGAACCGGGCTATTGAAGATCGTCGCAATGAAGACCGTTTCCACTTTATCGAGTGGAGCAAAACTGCCTTTGAGAATGTTGATGTGATTCCTGCGGGTAATGGCATCATGCATCAGATCAACCTGGAGAAAATGTCTCCGGTTATCCAGGCCCGTGATGGTGTCGCCTATCCGGATACCTGTGTCGGTACCGACAGCCATACGCCCCATGTCGATGCCCTTGGCGTTATCGCCATCGGTGTTGGTGGCCTGGAAGCGGAAACGGTAATGCTGGGCCGTCCTTCCATGATGCGCCTTCCTGATATTGTCGGTGTTGAGCTGACAGGGCAGCGACAGCCGGGCATTACCGCCACCGACATCGTGTTGGCCCTGACTGAATTCCTGAGAAATGAGCGAGTGGTTTCATCTTACCTGGAGTTCTTTGGCGAAGGGGCTGCCAATCTTACCATTGGTGATCGTGCCACCATTGCCAATATGACCCCGGAGTTTGGTGCTTCCGCCGGGATGTTCTATATCGATGAACAGACCATTGATTATCTTAAGTTGACCGGTCGGGAGCCTGAGCAGGTGGCCCTGGTGGAGAATTACGCCAAAACCACCGGACTGTGGGCTGATGATCTGAAAACCGCCGACTATGAGCGGGTGCTGACCTTTGATCTCTCTGCGGTTTGCCGGAATATGGCCGGGCCATCCAACCCGCACCGTCGTTTGCCGACCTCTGAGCTGGCAAGTCGTGGCGTTGCAGGGCCTTATAAAAAAGAAGATGAGCAAGAAGGCTTAATGCCCGATGGTGCCATCATCATTGCGGCTATCACCAGCTGTACCAATACCAGTAATCCCCGTAACGTGGTTGCCGCCGGTCTGGTGGCCCGAAAGGCCAATGAGCTGGGGCTGGTGCGGAAACCCTGGGTAAAGTCTTCATTCGCCCCGGGTTCCAAAGTCGCCAAGCTCTATCTTGAGGAAGCAGGTCTTCTTTCTGAAATGGAGAAACTGGGCTTTGGCATTGTCGCCTACGCCTGTACCACCTGTAACGGTATGAGTGGGGCACTGGATCCGGAGATTCAACAGGAAGTCATAGATCGGGATCTGTACGCAACGGCCGTTCTCTCTGGCAACCGTAACTTTGATGGACGGATTCATCCCTACGCCAGGCAGGCTTTCCTTGCCTCGCCACCATTGGTGGTGGCTTATGCTATTGCCGGTACGGTGCGCTTTGATATTGAAAAGGATGCATTGGGTACTGATCAGGATGGCAACCCCATCACCTTAAAAGACATCTGGCCCAGCGATGAAGAGATTGACGCAATTGTTGCTGAATCCGTAAAACCAGAGCAGTTTAACCAGGTTTATATTCCCATGTTTGACCTGGGCAAGGCGGAACAGGCCGAAAGTCCTCTCTACCACTGGCGCTCCATGAGTACCTACATTCGCCGTCCTCCCTATTGGGAAGGGGCTCTGGCTGGTGAGCGCACCCTGAAAGGCATGCGCCCTCTGGCGATACTGGGCGACAACATCACCACTGATCACCTGTCGCCTTCCAATGCGATTCTGGCCAGCAGTGCGGCGGGGGAATATCTGGCGAAAATGGGGCTGCCGGAAGAAGACTTTAACTCCTATGCCACCCACCGTGGTGACCATCTGACCGCGCAACGGGCCACCTTTGCCAATCCAAAGCTGCTCAATGAGATGTGTCTGGATGCTAATGGCGAAGTCAGGCAGGGCTCTTTGGCCAGAATTGAGCCCGAAGGCAAAGAAACACGGATGTGGGAAGCCATCGAGACCTATATGGAGCGTCGCCAGCCGCTGATTATTGTAGCCGGTGCGGACTATGGGCAGGGGTCATCCCGTGACTGGGCTGCCAAAGGGGTTCGCCTTGCCGGTGTTGAGGCCATTGTGGCAGAAGGGTTTGAGCGTATTCACCGGACCAACCTGGTGGGTATGGGTGTACTGCCTCTGGAATTCAAGGCTGGCACAACCCGCAAGACATTAGGTCTTGATGGCAACGAAACCTACGACGTTGTCGGTGAGCGGACGCCGGGAGCAACACTGAGCCTGTTGATTCACCGTACCAGCGGAGAAACTGTTGAGGTCCCGGTAACCTGTCGCCTGGATACCGCTGAAGAAGTATCCGTATACGATGCCGGTGGTGTTCTGCAGCGTTTTGCCAGGGACTTCCTTGAATCCGAAGCCGCTGCCTGACAGCTCTCACGCTGGCCCTTGATCAGGGTCAGCACCACAATCCTATAACAGAAGGAGCTGTTCCCCATGGCTCATCCTCCACAAATCAAGGTTCCCGCTACTTATATGCGAGGCGGAACCAGTAAGGGCGTTTTTTTCAATCTCACCGATCTTCCACCAGCTGCACAGGTTCCGGGTACGGCCCGTGATGCTCTACTGCTTCGAGTGATTGGCAGTCCGGACCCCTACGGCAAGCAGATTGATGGTATGGGGGGTGCCACGTCCAGTACCAGCAAAACGGTGATCCTGTCGAAAAGCAGCCAGCCTGACCATGATGTCGATTATCTCTTTGGTCAGGTAGCCATTGATCAACCTTTTGTGGACTGGAGTGGTAACTGTGGCAACCTGACTGCGGCTGTCGGGGCCTTTGCCATCAGCAGCGGTCTGGTTGATAAGCAACGGATACCCGACAATGGCATCGCAACGGTGCGGATCTGGCAGGCCAATATCAAAAAAACCATTATTGCCCATGTGCCAATGACCAAGGGTGCAGTACAGGAAACGGGGGATTTTGTCCTGGACGGTGTGACTTTCCCGGCGGCCGAGGTTCAGGTTGAGTTTCTCGATCCTGCCGATGGCGAAGGTGCCATGTTCCCGACTGGCCATCTGGTGGATGATCTTGAAGTACCCGGCGTTGGGACTTTAAAGGCAACCCTGATCAATGCCGGCATTCCCACCATTTTTATCAATGCTGCGGACATTGGTTACCAGGGAACTGAACTACAGGAAGTGATCAACGGCGATGAGCAGGCACTGGCCATGTTTGAGAACATTCGGGCTTATGGCGCACTGCAGATGGGGTTGATCAGCAGCCTGGAAGAAGCCGCAACCCGACAGCATACGCCGAAAGTCGCTTTTGTTGCTGAACCGAAAAGTTACCTCTCATCCAGCGGCAAGGAGGTCTCTGAAGATGAGATCGACCTGTTGGTCAGGGCACTCTCCATGGGTAAACTTCATCATGCCATGATGGGCACCGCTGCCGTGGCCATTGGTACGGCGGCTGCCATTCCAGGCACCCTGGTTAACCTGGCTGCCGGCGGTGGTGAACGAAACCCGGTCCGTTTTGGCCACCCCTCGGGTACCTTGAAAGTGGGGGCAGAAGCAGTGCTGAATAATGGGCAATGGTCAGTGACCAAGGCCATTATGAGCCGCAGTGCCAGGGTTTTGATGGAGGGTTGGGTTTGTTTGCCCGTCGAATGAAACTGCGGGGAAATCTCAGGGGGACCATCCCATGAGTCCGAGAACGTTAACATTGGTCCGGGACGATCCTCCAGAAAGAAAAAAAACTTGGTATTCTGACACCATTGCCACCGCGATCACTTTCGATCTGTATGCTGCGGCTGCATGGGCTAAAGCAAAATGCATGAATCCTGTTTTCTGATTGCAACCGGTCCTTTTCCTGCCAGATCCCGTCTGCGTTCACCCCCAGCAAAATCAGGTGGTCGGTTTCGGTTTCAAGGGGTGGGACAACGGCAAGCAGGCAGCTCTCATTGTTAAAACACCCATCCCTGATAGAAAATTCGATACGTTGACTGATCCACTCACCGGAGGGTTGGCGTTGGTGGATATCGGTATGGCCCGACGATTCATTACAGACAATGGTACCACCGTCAGGACTGACTCTGGTCAGAGATCCAGCCGAAAATGTTTGGGATTTGCCCCAGGTTCCGGACGCTGCCTTGCGCCAGACGGATATTCTATGCCAGTTTATGCTGATAAATTCGTCCGGTTGCACAGAAAAATGAACACTGCCTTTACCGCAACAGGGTTGCTCCTGAGCAGCGGGAAGCCATTGACCCTCACTGTTTAATTCCCAGATTTCAACACCGTCATCGGTGGTGATAATCAGCAGCCGACCATCGGGACCAAAAGCAGGTTCCAGGGGGTAATACGTTGCCGGAGGCTCACAGGTTTTGACAATTCTCTGCTTTTCACGCCATTTTCCGTGCGGATCAAGGGCCGCGATAACGACAAAGAAATTATCTCGATGAACATCAACGCCAGCATTATCAAACCATGTGACAAAATGCTGATTATCCGGGCTGAATAGTACCTCGAGTTCAAACTCATCTTCAGACTCACTACCAGCACCGGTGATGAAGTTCATATCAATATCCGTGTCTGTAACAATGATTTTACCGGTTTCTGACCAGGCTCCATCGTCTGACTTGCCCATTAGCGTGATGTATGAACCGTCCCAAAGCGCGACATGACGGCTGTCATCACTGAACAACAAGTTACGAATAGGGGTTGTAATACTGCCTTTATTAACCCACTGACCTTTCGCTTCCCGACCCAGAATGGCAACTTCACGCCAATCGTACGTACAGACCAGTGCGCTGGCATCCGGTGACAGATAGAGGTCATTCATCTGATACAGATAAATGTCATTCTTCAATATTGTCCTGATTTGAGGAAACACCTCACTGATGGTCAATTGCTGTTGCTCAACCCAGGAGTCATCGTGACATTCATAAACGGACAATAAGTGGTCTTTGCCGATGTAGCCGATGTATTTGTAGTGCGGTGGTTCTCCCACCAGGCTTCTCGACACCTTCTGTGGGATAAATAAAATATGGTTAGCCCGCTGCTGATGAAAATAGCAAATTTCATTGTATTTGATTTCAGCCGACCTGCTCCAGTGACCATGACGATCCGGAGTCAGAATATCAATGAACCCCTCCACCCTGGTTGCGGCAATCATGCTCAGCTCAAGATCATGGTAATGCCAGCTATAGCTATCCATATTCAAGCTCCCAACGGGTTTCAGGGTAAGTGCTGTTGCATCAATAATCTGCTGGCGTGCATGCCGGGCGTAACAGGCATAAAAGGCGGGGCTCAGCTGCACAGGGAAGTGGCGCCTGGAAAATATGGATAACGTCCTGAGGTACTGAAGGAGTTGCCGGTTAGAATGGATGATTGTCTGACACGAATTCTGTTTGTCCTGCGACAAGGAGAGAAAGTAGCGGACTTCTTCCAGTCCGCAGGCCACCAATCGGCTGGCCACTGCCTTGCATGTTTGGGCGAACGCGCTGATATCTTCAATTGATAAATAGCTGGTGATGTTCTCGAATGGTAACGTCGGCAAGGTAACCCACCAGCGATGGAAATAGACAGGATCCCGGACTATTTCAGGCCTGATTTCGTTACCCACTGCCTGAGTAACAGCAGTCTCAGTATTTAATGGTTTGGCAAGCGGCAATTAATCCCCTCCCGTATCCGGGCAAGAGGCCCTATTTACACTGGTGCATATTGCCCGTTTAGAAGCCTGGTCCGGGAGCTGGGAGATCCAATGATGACGCATTGGCCGATCTCGTTTGAAAGACGGCAAATTGTTGTCAGTTCCGCACCCGGCTACACCTTCGCTCCGAAGTATAGAGGGTGAATGATGTCCCGCAGTAACAATTACCGTCCGCAAGAGTTGATAAATGTCACCAAAGCGATCATGAGAGATGGAACTCACAAAGAGGTCAGGGCTCCCAGGGCCAGTAGCTTGACAATCAATGCATTCAGCTTAACCAATGGATTGATGCCAAAAGTAACGCCAAGGTTTGGCTGATTATCCCGTGTCACAAAACCAATGCCGGGAATCAGCTCACGGGGTTCCAGGGTGCTGAAATCAACGATATTAGTAGCTTCAGAGCCGCCAGGGTAGGTAGATTCTGGAATAATGTTTTGTTTGATATCGTTCACAAATCTGGCGTCATGACCACACCAGTAGATAACCTCTCTAACCGCCTGTGACAGCAGCTCATCTTCATCCATTGCCCGAACCACACGCTCTTCTGTGAATCGGGGAAATGCCTTGTGAAACAGCGTCGTTAGAATGTCCTGTATTTTACGCTCATGATTCAGCGTGGACTCCCTATTGTCAGAGTTAAACTGTTTTTGAAAGCAGAGAGCATATTGCAATATCAGTCCCTGGGCATTTTTTGCCAGTTCTGAAAATGCCACCTTGGCTCGATCCTCAGATTTTTCAAAATCAAGAAATTCCTGATATCTTTTGGAGAAAAAATAATCCTCACCCAGCTCAATCATACTTTTCGTATCACCGGAATCCCGCATGCCTACCGGCCCCACATTGGGATGTTCTGAAGCTTTCTGCCACTGAAGCATCCGCCCCTCGCTTGGGGCACCTACATAAGATGAGAGGACATAGTGCTTTCGTTTCGTCACTGAATCATGGTCCGCTGCAATGACCGCTGGAGCATACAATCCGCAACTGAATAAAACACCGGAATCATGGGCATATTTATGGAGCCCCTGGCAAATCTGATCCGCCTTTGTTTCTGGGTCAAGATCGTAGGGATATAAATGATAAGGCGCATCTTTTGTCGATGTCAGATGAAGGCAATAACCTGTCTTGCCATCAATATAGCGGCACTTTTCCTCCAGTCTGGCCTTTTTGGCGGGAGGTGTAAATGTGGCCAAATCAATGTTCGCATTATCCCAGCGATAACTGCCGACAACCCGGGGAATTGAGCTTTTCAAGCCGTAGCGACTGGCTATATCTGCCATAAGACGGATTTTATTGCCCTCTGTTGCCAGATCTTCCGGCTTTTCCTTATCACTGATAAATTTCAGGTAATCCCAGCCACCATCCGTGCGTTGAATTGCCAGCGTACGTCCGTAGACTTCGATAGATTCGGATGATAATGATGCTAACGGGGGAGGCGCTGTCCACTGCTGCGGATTAACCGGTATTTGCCAATCATGATCAAACTGATTTTCCGGTGGCTGATAGTCTTTATCCAGTGATAACAGCAACTGCCAAATGTTAGGGGATTCCATATTATTAAGTGGGTAAACTGGCTGACGAAATAAGGTTTCCCGTTGTTTCGTGCAATCAGGATTAGTCAGCCAGTTATTCAGCACATGGATTCGATGGGCGGAAGGGGCAAGACGTAGAAATGATTCAATGATATCAAAATGTAACGTTGTGACGAGTTTGGTATAGGATACAAGTTGATCATGGGAGGCTGAAGATGTTGTTGAATCCTTACTATGTGGGTCCGGCCACAGATCCGGACGATAACTTTTTTGTCTGGCTGTAAAGGTCGCCTCTTTCTCACGGTATTCCGACTCCATTCGAACCAAAGACCGGCCCTCTATCAACAGCCAGTCCATGAATTTCATGAAATCATCGGGACAGGTAAGGCTGTTGCAGGATTTAGCCTTGTTGATCAGGATATTCCATGTCTCACTGTACCACCTGGCATCTTCCTGTAAGAGACCCAAACTGTCAGCATCATCCGTTACCGAAAAAATTTTTGCCGCCCACAGGTTTACATCTCCCAGAACCAATTCTTTTTCACAATTCGGGCCTGACCATTGTTGACTTTCCTTCTGGTAAATGGCCGCTTGCTTCATGACAAGATGGATAAACGACTGCGCTTTCTTATCTGGAAACAGGCTCAACTGGTACAAATGTTGCCCATATTCATTGGGCAAGGTCCATAGAAACGGAGCGATCCGGTTGACGGTATTGGTAAATAATCGTTCATTGGTCAATCCAGCCTCTTTGGCCATAAAGAAAGGAGAATTTTTAAGGTTAACGGATAATTCTTTAAACGCCTGTCTGGTGACGGTAATACCCATTTTATTCAATAATTCGGTGGATTGATGCAGTCCGCCCAATAGAGCTGTCATTGCGATCAGTTGCTGTTCATCCTGACCAAATGAGCGAATAAGAGTGCGGGCTTCCCCCTGTGATTGTTGTGCAATGGCTTCAAGAACAAATACCAATATCACGCTGTTTTTGTATCTGTGAATCCCGGCAAGATTAGCAATTCGGTGATGCTCGTAGCTTTGCTTAACCAAGTCTTTAATCATGTTGCTGGCATTAGCTTGACTACGAAGATAATTAAAGAAAACCTTTAACCTGCTTTGTGAAGCGGTGGGTATTGATTGTGCAATTGCTTCCTGATACAGCCCATCACTAATACTTCTGGATGTTAAAATCGTCTGGGCAAGAATGTCAAAGCGAGGATCAGCATCAGCAAAAATAGCCTTGACGAATAACAGGTCCGGGCAATATGGGGTGCAGTTATCTATCAGCGTTGTCATTGTATCAAAAGGCAGGTAAGCGATAGAATCAGGATCATGATCAAACCAGTCAGCGCTTTGTTTGATGGGAAACCCTTGTTCAATAATATAGGTCAGTACTTTCAGATTGTTTGTTGTGGTCCCCGCCCAAATAGCGATTTCCCTTGCTATTATTTGAATGTCATCCGCTATTGTTTTTCTTGATGGTGCACCATTTTTAGAACTGTATTCCTCCCCAACCAGGCGGTGAGGATCAATGTATTGCTCAATCTCTCTTTTCAGTTTGTTGACTTTATCCATTAAACTGACATTGACATGTAGTTCATCAAACTGTTGAACAAGTTTCTCTAACTCTTTTTTCACATGGTGCTTTTCAACCTCTCCTGAAGTAAGCATTGCCAGCAACTTCGTTTGCTTAACCTGGACCTGGCCGGAGCTGAAAGCCTCTTTCTGGTTGCCTTCGACACTTTTTTCATTATTTTCACTTTCGATGGATTTCGGACTGCAAGGTCTGGAATGACTCACTTTGCAGTCATTCAATGTAAAGAAACGGTTAGAACATGGTGAGTTAGTTCCAAATGTTCCGGTATTGTCAAATGCAAAATTACCAGCATTGAAGAGTACCTCTTTGTCTTCTGCCGGTCGTACGGTCAAGTATTTATAATTGCCTGTCTCTTTGTAATAGCTGCGTTCGGATGTTAAGTCTGATCCAGTAACCCTGTCGTCTTTTAAGCCGGTCACATCCATCTGTTCGTCCCCTTATCAAAGATCCCTTTTGACAATGAGACGGGAAAAAAAATTCAACTTCCCGGGCTGCCGGGAGAAAATAAATTGTTTGCTGACAAATTGAAAGGCAGTCCTCAGGGTCTGTTGAATGGTAAATTATGGCTATTTCAGTCTTCTCGTCAGATTGGCCTGATCCATGATCCGTGTTGCAATCTCTTCGACGGAAAATTCAGTGGTATCGATATAGCTGATCTGCTCCTGGTTATAGATCTGTTCAACCATCTGTATTTCATATTGACACTGCCTGACCGAGGAATAGCGGCTGTTTGGACGGCGCTCATTTCTGATGCCTGAGAGCCGGGCCGGATTGATGGTCAAACCAAAAAGACGTTCTTTGTGCGGGCGAAGAAAATCAGGCAGCTTGATGCCCTTATCAAAATCATCCTCGGTAATGGGGTAATTGGCGGCATAGATACCAAACTGTAAACCAAGATAGATGCAAGTGGGTGTTTTGCCCGAACGGGAGGCACCCAGCACGATAATATCGGCCTTTTCATAGTGCCGGATGCGGGCACCATCATCATTATCAAGGGCAAACTGCACCGCTTCGATGCGACGGTGATAGCCGGCACTGCTGGTTGTGGAACGCTTCTTGCCAACGGTATACAACGGGTGTGAGCCTAACTCCATCTCCAGGCCGGGAAGGAAGGTAGCAAAGAGGTCAATAATATAAGCCCCGCTGGTGTGCAGCAGTTTGCTGACCTCTTCATTCAACACCGTCATAAATAGGATAGGTTGAATCACCTCATGCTGATGAGTCTCTTTAATCAGGGTCAGTGCCCGAACGGCTTTTTCGGGGGTATCAATATAGGGCAGGGTGTGGTGACGGAATGTAGGCCCCGAGAACTGGGCCAGCAGACTTTGGCCAAAGGATTCAGCGGTAATGCCAGTACCATCAGAGATAAAAAATACCGATCGCTCCATTTTATCGACTCCAGAAGCATAAATTCCGAGGTTAATAGCTTGAGATCACTGTTTTCTGGTACAGATAGATCAAAATAATGTGATCCAAAGTAAAAAAATCTTCCAATTAATAACATTATCTAACAAACTATACCGAATTCTTCCCAATGAGATAACCGGTGTCGTCTTATTAGCAGTACTATGACAGCTTTATTTATGGCTTGGTAGCCCACCAGGAGGCTAACCGAGAATAGACTGCCCTACTGCGGTGGCAGCAAATTGGTCTAAAAATCCGCTTTTGTTCGGCAAATAGCCCCGCTATTCGCCTCACAAAACCGAATTTTTATCCTCAATTTTCTGCCATCCTCGCTACGGGGTCGCCTAGACGGGCGCTATTCTCGGTCAGCCTCCTGGCAGAGTGGAACTCTGACAGCAGGATCGGTGCATTCTCAACGGTGAAACCCATGGTAATCCTTTGAAGTACAGGCAGGAGAGTGGCTTGAACAGTTCATCTTTACCAGAGTTTGTCGTGGGCCTGGATGCCCTGGGCAATAGTGATGTAGAGCGGGTTGGTGGTAAAAACGCCTCGCTGGGAGAAATGCTCAGCCATCTTGGCAGGGCAGGGGTTCGTGTACCCGGTGGCTTTGCCACCACGGCAGAGGCCTATCGAGACTTTCTGGATGGCTCAGGGTTGTATGATCGTATTCATACCCTGCTGGATGAACTGGATATTGATGATATTCAGCAGCTAACCCAGGCGGGTGCCAATATTCGCCAATGGATTATGGATGAACCATTCCGACCCGAATTTGAACAGGCCATTGTCAACAGCTACCGTGAACTCTGTGGTGATCAGGAGGATCTGGCTGTGGCAGTGCGGTCATCGGCAACGGCGGAAGACTTGCCCGATGCCTCCTTTGCCGGGCAGCAGGAAACCTTTCTGAATATCCGTGGTGCACAGAATGTTCTGCGAGCGGTTCGGGAAGTTTTTGCCTCTCTCTTTAATGATCGTGCTATTTCATACCGTGAGCATCAGGGCTTTGACCATCGGGATGTGGCGCTGTCGGCCGGAATTCAGCGGATGGTACGCAGTGAAACGGGGGCTGCCGGGGTGATGTTTACTCTGGATACCGAGTCGGGTTTCCGCGATGCGGTATTTATCACCTCCTCCTATGGCTTGGGAGAGACCGTGGTTCAGGGGGCAGTAAACCCGGATGAATTTTATGTTTACAAGCCCGCACTTGAAGCAGGGCGCTCTGCCATCCTAAGGCGAAATATGGGCAGCAAGGCGATTCAGATGGTTTATGGTGATGCCCCAGAGACCGGAAGATCGGTGCAAACCGTGGACGTTGACCTTGAAAAGCGCCAGCAGTTCTCCATCAATGATGCTGATGTGCTGGAACTGGCCCGTCAGGCCATGGCCATTGAAGCCCATTACGGCCGACCCATGGACATCGAGTGGGCCAAAGATGGCGATGACCAGCAGCTCTATGTGGTTCAGGCCCGGCCTGAGACAGTACAAAGTCGAACTGAGTCCAGGACGCTGGAACGTTATCGCCTGTTGCAACAGGGTAATGTTCTGGCAGAAGGCCGCAGTATTGGCCAGCGCATTGGTCAGGGGCGTGTCTGTCTGGTGGATGATCTGGCGGATATGGACCGGGTTCAGGATGGCGATGTACTGGTTACCGATATGACCGATCCGGACTGGGAACCGGTTATGAAACGGGCTTCAGCCATTGTCACCAACCGGGGTGGGCGCACCTGTCATGCCGCTATTATCGCCCGAGAGCTGGGTATTCCAGCAGTGGTCGGGTGTGGTGACGCTACATGCCGACTGCAAGATGGTCAGGCGGTAACGGTTTCCTGTGCCGAAGGGGATACCGGCTTTATTTATCAGGGTGAGTTGCCGTTTGAGCACCAGAAGAAAGATCTGGATCAAATGCCTGAGTTGCCCTTCAGGATTATGATGAATGTGGGGAATCCTGACCGGGCTTTCAGTTTCTCCCGACTGCCCAATTCGGGGGTGGGGCTTGCTCGACTGGAATTTATTATCAACAAGATGATCGGTGTTCATCCCAAGGCTTTGCTGAACTATCAAACTAATCCGGACAGCGTACCCGATGCCGTCAGACAGCAGATTGATGAGCGAATGGCGGGCTATGGCAATCCCGTTGACTTTTACGTTGAAAAACTGGTTGAAGGCGTCGCTTCTATTGCAGCCGCTTTTGCCCCGGAAAAAGTTATTGTCCGGCTCTCAGACTTCAAGTCTAACGAATATGCCAACCTGATTGGCGGCAAGATCTATGAGCCCCATGAAGAGAACCCGATGCTGGGCTTTCGTGGCGCTTCCCGCTATATCTCGGAATCCTTCAGGGACTGTTTTGAGCTTGAATGCCGGGCCATGAAGCGGGTCAGGGACGAGTTCGGCCTGGCCAATGTTGAACTGATGGTGCCATTCGTCCGAACGCCGGATGAAGCCCGTCAGGTCATCAACATTATGTCTGACTTTGGACTTCGTCGTGGTGAACATGGCCTGAAGATCATTATGATGTGCGAACTGCCATCCAATGCGCTGCTGGCTGATGAGTTCCTGGAATATTTTGATGGCTTCTCCATTGGTTCCAACGATATGACTCAGCTGGCCCTGGGGCTTGATCGGGATTCCGGCTTGATTGCCCATCTTTTTGATGAGCGCAATACCGCCGTCAAGCAGTTGTTGTCCATGGCGATTCAGGCCTGTCGCCGACAGGGTAAATACATCGGTATTTGCGGCCAGGGGCCCAGTGATCATCCTGACTTTGCCCGCTGGTTGATGGAAGAGGGTATTAATACCGTTTCCCTGAACCCCGATTCGGTTCTGGAAACCTGGCTCTATCTGGCGGAATGACTTGATAGTCCCTGTGAGGGGGTGTGCAAAGATTGCCCTGGGGGGCTGACAGGAATCTTCCAGAGAAGTACTGTGTCCCCTTTGGGTACCCCCCCGGGGTTCTTTTTGCAGTGGATTATTAAATGACCACCATCGGGGCTAAAATCGGCCACTTTAACGGGATGATCCAGTTTTATCATCTCTCTTTCTGCCCATTTTCCATCATCACCGATACTCCAGAGTTGCACAAAGCCCGGCTTGTCATGATCTTTGGAATCTTTGCCAAAGATCAGGAAATGGTTCTCCAATTTATTAAACTGGGCGAATTTGATCAAATAGGGACCAGGTTTTGTCAATGCCTGTTGTGTCCATTTGCCCTTTTCGTCTCGCCCCATGATGCAGGCGGTACTGTCCTGGCTAACGGAAAATGCCAGACGGCCTGATCGGGAAAATTGGGCAACATCAATTGGTTTTTGATGCTTAACCTCCAGCTGCTCCAGCCATTCACCATCTGTGTCAAGCCCCTGAATTTTCACAGTGCAATCATGACCGACGGTCAGTACACTGTCTTCCTTAACATTGAAGTGAGCAATGATAATCCCACCCTGATGATATACCCGTGCTTTCTCAATCAGGTTACCTTCCCTGTCATCACCCCAAATGCAAGCGTAATTCGTTTCATTGCCATAGCTCAGGAGCTGTTTTTCTGATCGACTGAAGATAACTCTGTCACTGCCGGTGTGCTCAAGGGTTTGGGGTTTGTTCAGATTGCCTGTAAAACCGCAACCCCAGATTTTAAAGGAGCCACCACCGAAGTCGGCCAGTACTTTGTACCCGGAGGTGCTGAAGCTGACATTATCACAACTCGGGATCTCTATTTTTTCTACATAGTCAGCATTAACGTCATAACCGGAAATTTTAGTTTTCCTGGCTAAATCACGGGTAAGTGCAAATTTCCCTGAGGGATTGAAGGAGGCTGAGCAAATACGGTTGGGCCCTCTAACGCCCTGGTGAATTTCTACGGGTTGCTCAGAATGATGAACCTCTCCGACCTGCGACCATTTGCCGTAGGCATCGTGAGCCAGGAAGAACACCCGGTTATCCAGGAGGACAAGGGCATGACTCTCATCCCTACTCAACTGGCAATCAGAAATTACACGGTCGCACTCCTTGACAAATTTAGGAATAATACAGTTGCGCTGATCATTAAGGTGCCAGATGGTCGCTTTTTCAACATTTTGAGTCATTAAAAAAGTATTCGTGGGGACGAAATTCAGTGCTCTTGGCCCACTTTGCCTGATCTTTACTGGCTGGTCTAGCAGAGTCCACCGGCTGCCATCCAATCGCAAAACGTTGATTCTGCCGGCGCGCTGATCGTAGGTCATAATCTTGTCCTGCACCGGGTTGAAGCTTGCCATCACTGGCTCGTAGCCACCTGCAAGTGGCGTGTGCTCAAGCACCCGCGACTCCACCCAACGGCCATCACTATTGAGTGTACTCACCTTGACCTTGCCATCCTGGCTACAGCAAGTCAGAAGCGTGTTTTCCGACCGGTTAAGCTGGGGAATAATATTCTGGGCCCCAACCCTGCTCCTGCTGTTCTCCAACCAGTTACCATCCGCGTCTTGTCGCCAGCTTACCAGGCTATGATCTTTCAAACTGTCGCAACCACTGATGAAGAGGTGCTTACCCGAAGGGCTGAAACAGGTTTGAACAATATAACAACCGAAGTGGGCCTTCATTTGGAACTTAAGATAATTGGTCTGGCATTGAAAAATTTCACTCGTCGCTGGGTCAATACTGCCTGGCTCAATACGACTATCGCACTGTATCGTGCTGATACCAGGCTGTTGCGATGTGGTGCCTGGTGATAAACGATTCGTGGAAAAATGCAGCCCGACAATTTCCAGCTTACGATTCTCAATATCTATATCTATGCTGGTCGTCCATTCGGATGGTAAATGCCGTTTCAGTCGTTTGAATGATTGATCCTGATCCTGTTCAGAGGCCTCTCTGATACGTTTATTATAGTTAGCCACTAACCCGGATATTGGCTTCAGGCCGTTTATTAACGCCTCTTCATCTTTTTTCAAACCGCTTCCATCTATACTTCTGAGACTACTCTGCGCTATTGGTTGCATGATAACTCCTGCCTGATTGGCTCATAGATGGTTTATTTATACGACCATTGATCAGTAGCATCTTTTGGATCTTTGTCCCATCCTGCTATTAACTGTCTGAGCATTCAGGAACTGAACTTTAGATTGCTGAGTCTGGCAAAAGTTCCTGCGCTGAGTTTTTAGTTCAGGTTGATAAAACCACCGGGAAAATGCCGAACGATAGCGGGCATTGCACGTTTATGGTGTGGCATTTAATTGGTAGAGAAGTAATCCGCATTTCACAGAGGAAAAGCTTTTCTCGGTGTTGTTTTTGGTTATCATGCCAGTCTGAATGGTCATGGGAGAATAATAATGAGTTTTACCACCCCCGATTTGTGTGATGATTTCCCGGGAAACCTTCAGGTCGTTGACCCGGGTTTTAACAGCTTTGGTGGCAGGGATATTTTTGGTGGCGAAATTGTCACCATTAAATGCCATGAAGATAATTCCAGGGTTCGGGAGCAGGTGTTCAGTGACGGTCACGGTAAAGTGCTGGTTGTTGATGGCGGCGGTTCCCTGAGAAGGGCCTTGTTGGGTGATATGCTGGCAGAACAGGCCGTAAGCAATGGCTGGCAGGGTATTATTGTTTATGGCTGTATTCGTGATGTTGAAGTGATTTCACAACTGCCGCTGGGGGTTCAGGCGCTTGCTGTACACCCGATGAAAACGGATAAAAAAGGGCAGGGAGAGGTCGATATTGTTGTTCGGTTTCATGGCGTGGACTTCATTCCCGGCCATTTCCTGTATGCCGATTTGAACGGGATTGTCGTTTCTGCTGAACGACTGGTTTGATTTTTAGATCAGCTTCCTGGTCCTGTTTCTTTCGATCCTGGCATTGTGGAAGCAGGGCAATCCCAAGCCTTCATAAATAACGAATCTTTCTATAATAAGTCAGTGTTTCACAAGCATTTTCATAAGTTATTATGGTTGGCGATTAATTAAACATATTTTCGGAAAATACTGATCTAAAACAACGGATTTATTGTAAAAAGGCCAAGGTTTTCTTTCTTTTTTGCGGTAGTATCCGCACCCACCAAAGTGTCGGGACTTCGTATACCTGACCGTCAATCACACTTGGAGCCTGTCAGACTTAAGCCCGACAGGCTCCCGGAAAATCCCTATGACGGAGAAAACTCCAGTGAGAAAGACTAAGATCGTCTGTACCATCGGCCCAAAGTCTGAATCCCATGAGATGCTGACCAAACTGGTCGACAATGGCATGAATGTGATGCGACTGAATTTCTCTCATGGTGACTTTGACGAGCATGGTGCCCGTATTGCCCGTCTGCGAGAAGTCATGGCTGAAACCGGTAAGCGTGTTGCCATTCTTCTGGACACAAAAGGCCCTGAAATCCGAACTGTTAAACTGCACAATGGCGACGACGTCATGCTGAGCGCAGGACAGGAATTTACTCTGACTACCGACACGTCTGTTATTGGTGACAGCACGCGTGTAGCGGTTACCTACGCCGGACTGACTGCTGACCTGAAGCCAGGTAACACAGTTCTGCTGGACGATGGCCTGATTGAACTGACGGTAAAAGAAGTCAAGGCTCAGGAAATCGTCTGTGAAGTCAAGAACAACGGTGAACTGGGTGAAAACAAAGGCGTAAACCTGCCTGGTGTTAAAGTTAACCTGCCAGCCCTGTCAGAAAAGGATAAGGCTGACCTGGTCTTTGGTTGTGAGCAGGGCGTTGATTTTGTAGCGGCTTCCTTTATTCGTAAAGCCAGCGACGTTAACGAGATCCGTGAACTGCTGGATGCCAACGGTGGTAAGGAAATCCAGATCATTTCCAAGATCGAGAACCAGGAAGGCGTTGATAACTTCGACGACATTCTGGCTGTTTCTGATGCCATCATGGTGGCCCGTGGTGACCTGGGTGTAGAAATCCCGGTTGATCAGGTGATCTTTGCCCAGAAGATGATGATCAACAAGTGTAACCATGCCCGTAAGCCGGTTATCACGGCTACCCAGATGCTGGATTCGATGATCAAGAATCCTCGTCCAACCCGTGCAGAAGCCGGTGACGTAGCAAACGCTATTCTGGACGGCACCGATGCCGTTATGCTCTCCGGTGAGAGCGCCAAAGGTAAGTACCCGGCAGAATCTGTGGCGGTCATGGCAACCATCTGTAACAGCACGGATGGCAGCATGGAACTGCGTGTTGAAGAGTTCGATGCCGAGATCGACAATTATCGCAGTATCACCCAGGCGGTCTGCCGTGGTGCGGTCAAGACGGCAGATATTCTGGCTGCCAAGCTGATTATCGTTGCCACTGAGCAGGGTAAGTCTGCACGTTCTCTGCGTAAGTTCTTCCCTAAAGCCCAGATTCTGGCGCTGACTTCTTCCGAGAAGACCGCTAACCAACTCAGTCTGAGCAAAGGGGTGACCACCAGCCTGGTACCACAGCAGGAAAACACCGATGCATTCTACAAGCTGGGTAAAGAGCTGGCGGTGAAGCACAACTTTGTTCAGTCTGGTGATCTGGTTGTTATGGTTTCCGGTGCCCTGGTTGAGTCCGGTACTACCAATACTGCTTCTGTGCACGTGATCGATTAATATCTGAGTTCTTTTTGGTTACACCCTCTTGCCTGTCCTTCCCACTGCGGGGGAGGGCTGGCAAGCATTGCTACAGATTGGATATATTTCCACCAGTTATGCCTGCCCAACGACCAGCCGGTCAATCGGATACTCAGACAGCCTCCAATATTGCAGCGTACTTATCCGGATCAACGTTACCTCCACTGCCAATCGCTACTACGGTTTTATTTTCAAACAGTGCCGGGTTATCCATAATCGCAGCAATGGCCACCGCACCGCTGGGTTCCAGCACCAGGTTCATCTCCTGAAAACCGAGCCTGATGGCGTCATGGGATTTTTGCGGATTGACTGTTATACCCCTGACACCGGTTTGCAGAACGATGTCCAGGTTGGCAATGCCGGGCTCAAGGGCCAGTAAAGCATCACAGTCACACAGGATATGGCCTTTGGCTCGAGAGCGCCTGCCGTTTTCAAGGGAGATGCCCATGCCCTGGTAACCATCCACTTCAACGGCCCATACCTGGGTGTTGCTGCCAAACACCAGGCTTGATCCTGCCACCAGGCTGCCACCACCAACGGGGCAGAGAATGTGATCACAGGATTTCCCGGACATCGCCAACTGCTCCTGCAGCTCCAGCGCTACAGATGCCTGGCCAATAATGATCTCGTGGTCATCGAAAGGGTGCAGCAGCACTGCGCTGTGGTCTTTGGCTATTTGCCTGGCCATAGCGCTGGCAGCTTCCTCCCTGGACGGTTTATTGCATTGGCAGAGAATGATCTCTGCGCCGTAACGTCTGGCATTATTGACTTTTGATTTTGGGGCATCATGGGGCATTACCAGCCTGACCGGTATGTCCAGAAGCTGTCCAGCGGCTGACAGGCCTGCTGCAAAATTTCCTGAAGAATAGGCTGTAACACCTTGTTTTTTCTGGCTCTCCGTTAAATTTAACAGTCGGTAGAACGCCCCCCGGAACTTAAAGGCTCCGGTAATTTGCAGAGACTCGGCCTTGATCAGCACTTCCCCTCTGATCAGTTCACTCAAGACATCGGATTTTAACAGCGGGGTGGTGCGCACATTGTTTCTTATTTGCTGAAAAGCATGGTTTAACTTCAGATAATCAGGAAGCTGGTTAACATTGGGTACTGCTGACATAACCTCAACATCTTTAACTTATTAAAGGCAAACTGGCTTTGCTGCTGCCATCGCCTTTAAAAGATAGTCAAAATTGGCTGTGAGGTCTGAAAAGTTCAGTGCAGAGTGGTTTTCCCAGGCACCGGGATAGCGTGGGCTGTGGCAGTTATCACTTAAAAATTGAACTTATACATAAAGAACAAGTCTATGTAAAACGTAAGGTCATAATAATTATCTGAAGGATTGTGTGAATGTTTCCGAAGATTCCCGGGGTACCTGTCTTCGTATCATCTGAACGGGCTAATCAAGGTTCAGGTGCAAGCAAAGGAAATAGCTCAAAAACAGCAAAGGATTTTTACTCGAAATTCAGTTCGCCTTATGCATATCAGCGTGCTGTCTGGATTCTTTATGATATAAATAACTTTATTAATTCTACACAGTCAACACTCAAAGATGTGCAGGCACTTCGTAGGGCAATACATGAAAGAAATTTTTCCCCCTCTGCCATTGGTAAAAAGTTTGTCCCTCAACAACCCTGCACGCCATACGCAGAGCAGCAGACAGCAGAAATCCTTGCGGATTTCGATTCTTTTAAGAGCTCCGAATACACAACCCTTGGGGATGGTTCCGCCCTGCGTCGATTAATCAATGATAAATTTCGGAACAACGAATTATCAGGAAGTGGCAATACTGTTTACCACACTGCACATTCGGAGTCGTCAAACTATCAAAAATTAGTAGAGAACTATGATAAAGCGGTGGATGGCCTGTTTGCTCATCAGATAACAATACTGACAAACAACCTGGCGCATAAACTTACTATTTCCAGTTCTGAGCTTAAGAGTATCCAGCGTAAACGTAACAAGTCAGCGAAAGTCAGGTCACTTCTCGATACGTTAACAACGCCCAGTAAGCTCAGGAAGTCACCGGACAAAACAGCTCTCAGTTTTAAGGACGCGCTAAAGAGAGTGCATCCTGAACTGGCCAGAGATATGTTTCATCGCTAAAAATGAGCCCCGTCATCCATCAGGGGCTCAAGCTTTTACGCTCGAGGAGCCTGTCGAACTTAAGACTGTCCTACGCGGCAACTGCTCCTGCGTTGCTCTAGCTCCTGCATCCATGCAGTCGTGCGGTTGCGATAAATTGGTCTAAAAATTCCTGCTTCTTCGTCAAATAGCCCCGCTATTCTCCTCAGAAGCAGAAATTTTTATCCTCAATTTCTCGCAATCCTCGCTACGGGGTCGCCTAGACGGACGCTTAAGTCCGACAGGCTCCTAGAACTGCTCTTCTTCCGTAGAGCCGGTTAATGCTGTTACTGAAGACTGACCACCCTGGATAACCGTTGTCATATCATCAAAATAACCGGTTCCAACTTCCTGTTGGTGGGCAACAAACGTGTAACCTTTTTCC
>NZ_PJPV01000008.1 GCF_002864045.1 Endozoicomonas acroporae | reverse complement strand
AGATTCTGCAGCGCTGGTATTCAACCTATACCAATGCCCGTATGGAAGGGTTGAACAGCTTGTTCCAAGCGGCCAGAGCAAGGGCTAAAGGTTACCGGAACACAGGCACGTTCATAACGATGATTTACCTGATCGCCAGCCCTGTGGCAGACATCCTGAAATCCATATGAAACGGCGAAGAGCCAGTGAATCTCAAGGTAACTTACCAGCAAATGAGTCACCTGCTCCAACACCTCCACCGCCTCCACCACCGCTTAACAACACGCCAAACGATAGACCTCCAGCGATCAGCACGAACTGACCCGGAAACACTCGATCTTAATCGGGTGTTTTTTTACCTTTAGAACAACAAAAAGCACAAATATTTTTGTTGTTCAAAACATCCCTCCCACGACTCAAAAACGACCACTTTTCATGCAACCCACCCTCATTTTGTACAAAATCAGTGCTTATGCCTGCATTGAACCGGTTTCTTGCTGACCTATATCAAAAAATGCACAACCCATTGGCTCTATTATTGATCTGCGCCAGAAGGTCTGAGGTGAAGTGAATAATGGTTTTTGCATTGGCAAATCCACCACTTTTAGCTGAACAAATATTGATCAATTTCACTTTATCGTGAAATATGTAGAGAGTATGATGACCTGTTGGTTTCATCATCATCCATCAGATTGAGGCTTTCTTTTTTGTCAGGTCAACTCTTGTCAGAACACACAGCACCAGCACCGTTGAAGATTGGTCCTTACTCCATCGTTAACCCGGTGGTACTGGCACCCATGGCGGGTGTTACCGACAGTCCGTTTCGTAAACTCTGCCTGAAAATGGGTGCAGGCATGGCGGTGTCGGAGATGGTGACCAGCAACCCAAAGCTCTGGAATACCCGTAAGTCCAGGCTACGCATGGATCACAGCTGTGAGTCCGAACCGCGCTCCGTGCAGATTGCCGGAGGCGATCCGGAGCAGATGGCCGAGGCGGCCAGGCTGAACCAGGAGTTTGGTGCCCAGATCATAGACATCAACATGGGCTGCCCTGCCAAGAAGGTGTGCAACAAGGCGGCCGGTTCTGCCCTGCTGCAAGACATTGATCTGGTGGAGTCCATCCTGAAAGCGGTAACGGCGGCGGTGGATATTCCGGTGACCCTGAAGATTCGTACCGGCTGGGACCCGGACAACCGCAACGGTGTTGCGGTTGCCAAACTGGCCGAACAGTGTGGCATTGCCGCCCTGGCGGTTCATGGCCGCACCCGGGCCTGCATGTATAACGGTGAGGCGGAATACGAAACCATCGCCCGCATTGTTGAGGCGGTGACTATCCCGGTGATTGCCAATGGCGACATCATTTCACCGGAGAAAGCACGGCACGTGCTGGACGTTACCGGTGCCAGTGCATTAATGATTGGCCGTGCCGCCCAGGGCCGTCCCTGGATATTCCGGGAGATCAACCACTACCTGCAACACGGGGAACGGTTGGCAGCCCCGGATCAGAATGAGGTTCAGGCAATCCTTTTGGGGCATCTGGAAGCCCTCCATCAGTTTTACGGCGCTTTTTACCAGGAGCTCCAGACTGTGCGGATTGCCAGAAAACATGTGGGCTGGTACATGCAGGACCAGCCATCCGGCCTGGAGTTTCGTCGGCATTTTAATAAGCTGGAATCTTCGGAAGAACAGCACACCTGCATACGGGAGTATTTTCAGCGTTTTTCAGAGTCGACTTTTGCGAAGAAGTCAGAAGGTAACGGAGAGGACATAGCGGCATGACGGCAACACAAGTAATCGTAGAAGAAGGTCGTCCAGTAAATGGCCATGGGGGAAGCCTTGCCACAGCGTCGAGAATACCAGAGTCCCAGACTCTGCGCGACAGTGTGGAAAAATCCATGAATAACTACTTTGCCCACCTGGACGGGCAGGACGTCACCGATGTCTATCAGATGGTGCTGTCTGAAGTAGAAGCGCCTCTGCTGGAAACGGTCATGGCTTACGTCAAGGGCAACCAGACCCGCGCGGCCACATTACTCGGCCTGAACCGGGGAACCCTGCGCAAGAAGCTGAAGCAGTACGGCCTGCTTTAATTGGTTCATTACTCTTTTCAATGTAATCAGTAGTTTCTGAACAACGGACACTACTGATTTCCCCTTTATTCCCTCTCCCCCTGCCAATAGCCACCATTTCCAGCTAAAATCTGCCAGAATTTTTATTCCAACAAACGGTGAGTGAGAAACGATGGCAGTCACGACACGCCCGATTCGCCGGGCTCTGATTAGCGTTTCCGACAAAACAGGAATTGTTGAGTTCGCCCGGACACTGCAACAGCATTCGGTTGAAATTCTGTCCACAGGCGGAACTTATGCACTGCTGGTTGAGAACGATATTCCTGCCATTGAGATTTCTGACTATACCGGCTTCCCGGAAATGATGGACGGCCGGGTAAAAACGCTCCACCCCAGGGTTCATGGTGGTATTCTGGGCCGCAGTGGCCAGGACGAATCCGTCATGGACCAGCATGGCATCGAGCCTATCGACCTGGTTGTGGTCAACCTCTACCCCTTCGAGCAAACCATTGCCCGCCCTGACTGCGATCTGGCCACCGCCATTGAGAACATCGATATTGGCGGCCCGACCATGGTTCGGGCCGCTGCCAAAAACTACCGCGATACCACCATTGTGGTGAACGCCAGTGATTACCAGTGCGTACTGGACAGCCTGGCTGACAATAATGGCCTGATTGACCTGGCCACCCGCTTTGATCTGGCCGTGAAGGCATTTGAGCATACAGCCCGCTACGATGGTGCCATTGCCAACTACCTGGGCACCGCCATTAACAGCGATGACGATGAGCCGGAAGCTTTCCCCCGCACCTTCAACAGCCAGTTTATTAAAGTGGAAGATCTGCGCTACGGTGAAAACCCGCACCAGAAAGCCGCCTTCTACACAGAAAAGAACCCACCTGAAGGCACGGTTTCCAGCGCCAGACAACTGCAAGGCAAAGCGCTTTCCTACAACAATATTGCCGATACCGATGCGGCCCTGGAATGCGTTAAAGCGTTTGATCTGCCAGCCTGTGTTATCGTCAAACACGCCAACCCCTGCGGTGTGGCAACCGGCACAGATATTCTTGAAGCCTACAACCGCGCTTACGAAACCGACCCAACCTCTGCCTTCGGCGGCATTATCGCCGTTAACCGCAAGCTGGATATGGCCACAGCCCGTACCATCATTGAGCGCCAGTTTGTGGAAGTCATTATCGCTCCCGAAGTGGACGTTGAAGCGGCCGCCATTCTTCAGAATAAGCAGAACATTCGGGTATTAAACGCTGGCCAACTGGCAGCTGAGCCAACTCCGTTCCCGGATTTCAAGCGTGTCAATGGCGGCCTGCTGGTTCAGGATTCCGATATCCGTATTGTTGATCCTTCTGAGCTGAAAGTGGTGACGGATCGCGCCCCGACCGAGCAGGAAATGGCCGACCTTCAGTTCGCCTGGAAGGTGGCGAAATTTGTGAAGTCCAATGCCATTGTCTATGCCAGACACTCACAGACCATCGGTATCGGCGCAGGTCAGATGAGCCGTGTCTACAGTGCCCGTATTGCCGGCATCAAGGCAGCGGATGAAGGGCTGGAAGTTCGTGGTTCCGTGATGGCATCCGATGCCTTCTTCCCATTCCGGGACGGTATTGACGCCGCTGCCAGCGCAGGTATTACTGCGGTCATCCAGCCCGGCGGCTCCATGCGAGACCAGGAAGTGATTGACGCCGCCAACCAGGCAGGCATAGCCATGGTGTTTACCGGCGTTCGGCATTTCCGCCATTGATGGTTCAAAACAAAAAGGCTGAAGAACAGGTTCAGCCTACACGAAAAAATTTTCCCAAGCAGAAATCACAAAAAGAAAACCTTTGTGCACTCCGTGGTCTCTGTGGTTCAAAAGAAGGACATCCTTTATGAAAGTACTGATCATCGGAAATGGCGGACGGGAGCATGCCCTGGCATGGAAAGCGGCTCAAGACGACAATGTTACACAGGTGTTTGTCGCTCCCGGTAATGCTGGCACTGCTTCTGAAAACAAAGTATCCAACGTTGCTATCGATGTTCTGGATATCACCAGACTGGTTGAATTTGCCCAGTCAGAAAACATTGACCTGACCATTGTCGGGCCGGAAGCACCACTGGTAGCTGGCGTTGTTGACCAGTTTGAACAAGCAGGTCTGCCGATATTTGGCCCGTTACAGGCAGCGGCCCAGCTGGAAGGCTCCAAGGCATTCACTAAAGATTTTCTTGCCCGCCATAATATCCCCACCGCCGCCTACCAGAACTTCACAGAGATTGAACCCGCTAAAGCCTACGTCAAACAACAGGGTACACCTATTGTGGTGAAAGCTGATGGACTTGCTGCCGGTAAAGGCGTGATCCTCTCCCAGACGGAGCAGGAAGCTTTTGCTGCTATTGACGACATGCTGGCTGGCAATGCTTTTGGTGAAGCCGGCCACCGTGTGGTGATTGAAGAGTTTCTGACCGGTGAAGAAGCCAGCTTTATCGTCATGGTGGATGGCAAAAACATTCTGCCCCTGGCCACCAGCCAGGATCACAAGGCCCGTGACAATGGCGATAAAGGCCCGAATACCGGCGGTATGGGTGCCTATTCTCCTGCGCCTGTGGTGACGCCGACAATTCATGACCGGGCCATGAAAGAAGTCATCATCCCAACGGTACAGGGCATGGCCAGCGAAGGCATGCCATACCGGGGCTTCCTCTACGCCGGATTAATGATTGATGCTGATGGCACCCCCAAGGTACTGGAATACAACTGTCGTTTTGGTGACCCGGAAACCCAACCCATCCTGATGCGCCTGAAGTCCAGCCTGGTAGAACTGTGCCTGGCCGGTACCCGTGGTGAGCTGGATCAGGTTGAGATTGAGTGGGACAGCCGCACTGCCCTTGGCGTGGTCATGGCAGCCGGTGGCTACCCGGAAGCCTATCGCAAGGGTGATGAAATCACGGGCATCGACAACGTCAGCAATGCCAAAGTCTTCCAGGCCGGAACCCGTGTTGAAGGGAGCAAAACCCTGACCAATGGCGGCCGGGTACTCTGTGTGACCGCCTTGGGCAAGACCGTGAAGGATGCTCAACAGCAGGCCTATAACGCGGTCACAACCATTGGCTGGAAAGACGTCTACTATCGTACAGACATCGGCCATAGAGCCATCGCCCGGGAAGAGGCATAGTTACAAAGATCAGGCAAAAGACTTTTAACCACAGAGAACACAAAGTCCACAAAGAAAGATAAAACTTCTTATCTTTTCTCTTCGTGAGCTTTGTTCCCTCTGCAGTTTAAAAAAAACTGTCACTTTGTCATACTTCTGGAAAATCCCCTTCATTTCCTGTTCTTGCGTAAACCGTCGACTGATCCACTGTCCAATCAGTCAGTTTTCAGTATAATTCTGCAATAAATACGAAAAACGGAATTTTCAACAGTGTTTTATCAAGCCTTTACACGGCAAAAATGGACATTCGCACTGTTATTTATTTTATCGTTTACTTTCTCCGCCCTGAATGCATCTGCGAATGTCGACATTAATCAATCATCCTACTTACTCCAGCCCGGAGTGAGTGCAGAGTTCTATATTGACGACACTAGCCAACTATCCATCAATGCGCTTGTTGAGGGAGCGTTCAAATACCGCTTTGCCCCATGGCAGCCCAACTTACTCAGCGCTGAAGAACAGCAACAAAACCTCTGGTTACGCTTTCCTGTCACCAACCATACGTCAGAAGTAGTGCATCCCATCCTGTCTGTGGATTATCAGCAGCAGGAACTGCCGACCCTTTATCTCACATACATCCGCGCTGCCACTGGCAAGACTGTCGTTAAACCACTGCCACTGGATCAGGTCAACACCACGAGCTTTACGCTGCTGCCAGCTCAGTCCGCAATGATATACCTTAAAGCACCGTTTCATCCTGAACTGAGCAATAGTCTGAAACTGGGTAGCTTTGATCAGTTGATCAAACAGCAGCGGTATAAACTCTGGCAAACCGGATTAATCAGCGGTCTGTTGATATCAATGATTCTTGCCAATGCCTGGCTTTTCCTGTCGATAAAACAGCCATCAAAAACTTCAAACGGCCTCTCACCTTCTAATCACCGTCGTATTTTTCATCTACTGCTGGCTTCAGGTGCTATCTTTTCACTCATTTTTATGGCTTCCTGGCAGGGCTATCTCAGTACTTGGTTTTACATACCCATCACAGCAGAAGCCTGGCTCTACAAATTATCACTGCTGTTAATCAGCCTGACTTTCTGTCAGCTGGCCATAAACCTCTTTGGCTATCAAAGGCCTCGACTGATCCGTTTCTTTAATATTTTCTCGTTTATTTACCTGGTATCAGCCCTCTGGTTGCCATTAAGCGACAGTAGTATGTTAAACACTCATCTGCTGGTACTGACGCTGATCGGTAATGCCTGCTTCTGCCTGTCTTTTTGGCTGGTAAAACCCTATCGCCTCTATATCTCACCCTGGTTGCTGGTCCCCCTGGTCATCAGTCAATTTATTTTCGTACTGAACCAAACCGGTGCATTGGGGATATCTTCCAGAAACACGACCTGGCTACTGATTCAAACATTAGCTTTGACACTCGGCTTCCTGTCACTGTCCGGGAGAGTCGACAGAAAAGTGCTCAGCAGGAAAAAATTTGCGGATAGCAACCAGCACCAGGATAAGCTGAACGAAGAGACCATGAAGTCGCTGGGCCATGAAATGCGCACGCCACTGAATGGTGTGATGGGCATGTCAGAGCTGTTACTGAGTACACCATTGACCCCGAAGCAGGAAGACTACGTGCAAACACTTCGCTACGCGGGTTATGAACTGGGCAACCTGGTCAATCTACTGGCCTCCAGCATTAAGGCTCAAAACCAGGAAATAACGTCGGACACACGACTGGTTGATATACACAACACAGTGGATGAGCTGATTCATCATTTCCAGTATCGTGCGGAACAGCAGAATATTGAAATCATCTGCTTCGTTGATGAAAGCATGCCCGCCGAATGTCATATCGATGGCTATCGGGTGTCATTGATTCTGGAAGCATTTCTGTTCTATGGGCTGAGTCAGGCTGAAACGGGAGAGGTTGCCCTTTCTATTCAGAGAGATGCTGCCGGTAAGCTGCTGTTTGAGTTCAGTTTCAAAAACCCTGCCGGTAGCAGCCTTGCAGAAAAACATTTATCCGGTGAGCACTCTTTATCCGAGATAAAAACAGAGACAGCCATGGGGCTGAATCTATACCTTGCGACTCACCTTATACGACAGCTTGGAGGAAAGGTCAGTAAACGGGCCAATATCCTCTCATTTACTTTGCCCTGCTCCTGTGGAGAAGAGAATAGGCAACCCAGCCAAGATGAAATACCTCAGCAAAACCAGTATGAAAATATGCGGGTACTGATTGCTGATGACAATGCAACCTGTCGTAAAGTGCTCCGCCAGCAATGTCATCTATTGGGTATTTCGGTGATTGAAGCAGAAGATGGCCCGGAAGCCCTTGCCATGATTCGTAACGAAGCTTACCTGAACCGGGCATTTGATATCATTATTCTTGACCACCAGATGCCTGGTCTGAAAGGTCTACAGGTCGCAGAACGAATCAATGACGACCCGGGTATTGCCCCCTTGCCAGCCATTATTATGCTGACCGGGGTCAGTAACCCTCCCAGTAAGTACCAGTCCAGCAAACTGGGTATCAGCTCAATTCTCACCAAGCCGGTGACCCGGTTTACCGTACAAAGAGCCTTGATAAAGGCCCTTAACAGCAGGCAACAGCGTTATGCGGAAGCATGATATTGGGCAGACAGTTCATGTACGGCATTCACAAAAGCACCCGCCTTTTTCGGTTCAACATATTGGTGAATGCCATGCCCCAGATTGAACACATGGCCATTGCCTGTGCCAAATTTTTCCAGAATGGTTGCCACTTCCCGACGAATACGCCCAGGTGATGCATAAAGCGTTGATGGATCCATATTGCCCTGTAATGCCACCCGGTTACCTACCCTCTGTCGCGCTTCACCCATATCGGTTGTCCAGTCCAGACCCAGGGCATCAGCACCGGTATCGGCCATTGCTTCAAGCCACTGTCCACCATTTTTGGTAAAGAGAATAACCGGCACTTTTCTGCCTTCATTTTCCCGCTTCAGGCCTTTCACAATCCTGTCCATATAGTGCAGTGAGAAGTCACGATAGTTCTCTGGACTGAGCACCCCACCCCAGGTATCAAAAATCTGCACCGCCTGGGCACCCGCTTCTATCTGGGCATTCAGATAGCTGGTCACTGACTCGGCAAGCACGCTCAACACTTGCTTCAGCAGTTCTGGCTGATCAAACATCATCGCTTTTATACGACGAAAGTCTTTGCTACTGCCACCTTCAATCATATAGGTTGCCAGTGTCCAGGGGCTGCCGGAAAAACCAATCAGCGGCACCCGGCCATTGAGTTCACGCCGAATGGTTCTCACCGCATCCATCACATAACCCAGGTCTTTTTCCGGATCTGGCACGGTCAGCGCTGCAACATCAGCGGCAGTACGAACCGGCTTTTTGAACTTCGGCCCTTCACCGGCTGCAAAATAAAGCCCAAGGCCCATGGCATCAGGAATCGTGAGAATATCGGAAAAGAGAATCGCCGCATCCAGCGGGAATCGCTCCAATGGTTGCAAAGTTACTTCACAGGCCAGCTCTACGTTCTGGCACAGGGCCATAAAATCACCGGCACGGGCCCTGGTTTCCCGGTATTCCGGTAAATAACGACCGGCCTGGCGCATCATCCAGACGGGAGTTACATCAACTGGCTCCCTGAGCAAAGCTCGAAGAAAGCGGTCATTTTTCAATGGAGTCATAAAAGTCCCGATACCAGCGTTGCCTGAACCATCAGTATTCCAGGCTGTAGAAAAAACAGGGGCGCTTCCGGATTGGAAAAACGCCCCTACATTATCGTAAAAAAAGAGTGATTAATCAGACATCCAGATAATCAAGAATACCATCTGCTGCCTGACGACCTTCCCAGATGGCGGTGACCACCAGATCTGACCCACGAACCATATCACCACCGGCAAACACCTGGGGGTTACTGGTCTGGAACTTGTATCTGGCTTTTTCCGGGGCCACCACCCGGCCACCTTCATCAATCTGAATATCGTGCTGTTCAAACCAGTCAGCCGGGCTTGGGCGAAAACCGAAGGCCACTAGAACCACATCCGCTTCCAGTATCTGGTCACTGCCTTCTATCACCTGTGGACGGCGACGACCGTTGTCATCCGGTTCGCCCAGCTCAGTGGTTACCAGACGGATGCCATCTACCTTGCCATCACCAACAATTTCTACCGGCTGGCGGTTAAACAGGAAGTTCACACCTTCCTGTCTGGCATTGGCCACTTCCCGGCGGGAGCCCGGCATATTCTCTTCATCACGACGATAGGCACAGGTAACCGACCTGGCTCCCTGACGAATCGCCGTGCGGTTACAGTCCATGGCGGTATCACCACCACCAAGAACCACCACCCGCTTGCCCTTCATATCAATAAAGTCTGCCGGATCCTGTTCAAAGCCGAGGTTACGGTTCACATTGGAGATCAGGTAAGGCAGCGCATCATGGACACCCTCAAGATCTTCACCCGGGAAGCCGCCTTTCATATAGGTGTAGGTTCCCATACCCATGAATACCGCATCATACTCCTTAAGCAGCTTCTCCATGGTGATGTCTTTACCGATTTCCGTGTTCAGCTGAAACTCAATCCCCATTTCAGTAAACACTTCACGACGACGGCTCATAACGTGTTTTTCCAGCTTGAACTCTGGAATACCGAAGGTTAGCAAGCCACCGATTTCCGGGTTTTTATCAAACACCACTGGCGTCACACCATTGCGTACCAGCACATCGGCACAGCCCAGACCTGCCGGTCCGGCACCGATGATGGCCACTTTTTTATCGGTCCAGGACACCCTGGACATATCCGGACGCCAGCCCAGCGCCAGCGCCGTATCAGTAATGTATTTCTCGGTAGACCCGATGGTTACCGCACCAAAGCCGTCATTCAGTGTACAGGCACCTTCACAGAGGCGATCCTGTGGACAAACCCGACCGCACACTTCTGGCAGCGTATTGGTCTGGTGTGACAGGTCTGCCGCTTCAAAAAGACGACCTTCAGAGACCAGTTTCAACCAATCCGGAATGTAGTTGTGTACCGGACACTTCCATTCACAGTATGGGTTACCACAAGACAGGCAACGATGCGCCTGATTTTTTACCTGCCGCTCATCAAACGGTTGGTAGATTTCCACAAATTCTGTTTTGCGCTGACGCAGGCTTTTCTTATCCGGGTCATGACGACCGACATCAACAAACTGAAAGTTGTTATTCAGCCTTCTTTCTTTCTGGCTCAGGCTGCTGCCATTTTTTAATGGTATCTGTGACATTTCGCTGACCTCACAAAGCTGTTCGTAGGTTCAATACCTGATCGTTTGCCATCCCTGCGGACACCCTGATTACTCAGGGCTACCATGGGTGCTGGCCAGCAAGGTATCGAGACTGGCAGCTTTTGGCTTAACCAGCCAGAAACGACCACTGTAGTCATAAAAGTCATCAATCAGCTCCTGCCCCCAGGTACTGCCGGTCTCGGCAACGTAGTCTTCCAGGACACTCAGCAGGTGTGATTGATAAGGCTCCATGGCTTCATTATCAATGCGATGTATATCCACTAATTCATGGTTATAACGATCAACAAAACTTCTTTCCAGATCCAGCACGTAGGCAAAACCACCGGTCATGCCCGCACCGAAGTTATGACCCGCCCGGCCCAGTACAGTCACCAGACCACCGGTCATGTATTCACAACAGTGGTCGCCTGCGCCTTCCACCACAACATTGGCACCAGAGTTACGAACACCAAGGCGTTCACCGGCACGACCCGCTGCGTATAATGTTCCACCGGTGGCACCATAGAGACAGGTGTTACCAATGATAGAGGTTTCATGGGTGACGAAACTGCTGCCAACCGGCGGGTAGATCACCAGCTTACCGCCGGTCATGCCCTTACCCACATAGTCGTTGGCATCCCCTTCCAGGCGCATCTCCAGACCACCGGCGTTCCAGACACCAAAGCTCTGACCTGCGGAACCGGTCAGGTTCAGCTTCAGGGGGTTATCCGCCATGCCCTGGTTACCGTAACGTTTGGCAATCTCACCGGATAGACGGGCACCGATGGAGCGATCACAGTTGCCCACCGTAAAACTGAACTCACCACCTTCTCCGTTTTCGATGACATCCATCGTCTGGCGGACCATCTCTTCCGCCAACTCACCTTGGTCGTAGGGTGGGTTACGATCTACCTGACAGGTCATGGGCTTGTCCGCAGGCACATCGACACTGCCAAGAATCGGGGACAGGTCCAGGTTCTGCTGCTTTTCCGTCAGGCCCGGCAAAATCTCCAGCAACTCAGTGCGGCCGACCACCTCTTCAAGGGTTCTGGCACCCAGCAAGGCCAACCACTCACGCACTTCTTCAGCAACAAAGGTGAAGAAGTTCATAACCATTTCAACATCACCCTTGAAGTGCTCTTCCCGGAGAGACTTATCCTGAGTCGCCACACCGGTAGCGCAGTTATTCAGATGACAGATACGCAGGTATTTACAACCCATGGCAATCATCGGTGTAGTACCAAAACCAAAACTTTCCGCACCGAGAATGGCTGCCTTGACCACATCCAGACCGGTCTTGAGACCACCATCCGTCTGCAGGCGAACCTTACCACGCAGATCATTACCACGCAGCGTTTGATGGGCTTCACTCAGGCCCAGCTCCCACGGTGAACCGGCATAACGGATAGACGTCAGAGGACTTGCCGCAGTACCGCCGTCATAGCCGGAGATGGTGATCAGATCCGCATAGGCCTTGGCAACGCCTGCGGCAATAGTACCGACGCCGGGTTCAGATACCAGCTTGACGGAAACCAGCGCCTCGGGATTCACCTGTTTAAGGTCATAAATCAGCTGAGCCAGATCCTCGATGGAATAGATATCATGGTGCGGTGGCGGTGAAATCAGGGTAACACCCGGCACAGAGTAGCGCAGACGGGCAATCAGCTCATTTACCTTGCCACCGGGCAACTGACCACCTTCGCCGGGCTTGGCCCCCTGGGCAACCTTGATCTGCAGGACTTCGGCATTCACCAGGTAGTGAGGGGTTACGCCAAAACGACCCGAGGCAATCTGTTTGATTTTGGACATACGATTGGTGCCGAAGCGGGCTTCATCTTCACCACCTTCACCGGAGTTGGAACGACCACCAAGACGGTTCATCGCTTCCGCCAGAGCTTCATGAGCTTCCGGGGACAAAGCACCAAGACTCATGGCCGCAGAATCAAACCGGCGCACGATATCGCCAACAGATTCAACCTCATCCACCGCCAGTGCCTTATCATTGCGCTTGAGACCCAGCAGGTCACGCAAAGTAGCTACTGGACGCTGGTTGACCAGTTCGGCGTATTTCCGGTACTCCTGATAGTCGCCGGTTTTAACGGCAACCTGTAACTGTTGCACCACATCCGGGTTGAAAGCGTGGTACTCACTGTCGTGTACATACTTCAACAGGCCGCCCTGCTGAATCGGCTTACGGGCTTTCCAGGCCGTTTCGGCCAGCAGACCCAGTTCATAATGGAAGTCTTCGAAGCGGGCACCCTGAATACGGCTTTGAACACCGCAGAAGCACAGATCGACAATCTCTCTGGCAAGACCCACGGCTTCAAACAGCTGCGCTCCCCGATAGGAGGCTATGGTCGAGATTCCCATTTTGGAAAGGATCTTCATCAGCCCTTTGCCAATGCCTTTACGGTAAGCCTTGTACGCTTCCCGGGGATCGGTCATTACCTCACCGGAGCGAATCTGGTCATTGATGATTTCATAGGCCAGATAAGGGTAAACGGCGGTGGCACCAAACCCGATCAGTACTGCAAACTGGTGGGAGTCACGGGCAGACGCGGTTTCAACAATAATATTCGACTCAGAACGCAGGCCTTTGCCAATCAACCGGTGATGCACGGCACCCGTCGCCATGGCCGCTGGCACTGGCAGCAGTCCCTGATCGATATGGCGGTCAGAAAGGCAGATTAACACCTTGCCGGATTGCACCGCTTGTTCCGCCTGATCACAGATATTCAACACCGCCTGCTCAAGACCAATAGACGGGTCGTAAGTCAGGTTGATGGTGGCCGTCTCAAAGGACTTATGCTGATGACGAACACTCATCAGGTCCAGGAATTTCGCAGTGGACAGTACGGGTGACTTGAGAATGACCCGGGCAGCGTGCTCCGGTGTTTCTTCAAACAGGTTCAGCTCACGACCCAGACAGGTTTCCAGCGACATGACAATCGCTTCACGCAGTGGATCAATGGGTGGGTTGGTTACCTGGGCAAACTGCTGGCGGAAGTAGTCATAAACCGTTCGGGTTCTGCCAGACAGCACGGCCATTGGTGTATCGTCGCCCATAGAACCCACCGCTTCCTGGCCAGACTCGACCAGTGGACGGATCACCTGATCACGTTCCTCAAAGGTGACCATAAACATCTTCTGATAGACGTTTAGCTGCTCAGGAGACAGGTGGTCAACCTTGTAATCATCTTCGCTGAAGTGGGAACGGATACGATAGGCGTTCTGCTTCAGCCACTTTTTATAGGGCTGACGGACTTTCAGTTTGTCATCAATATCATGGGCCTGGTGCAGTTCACCTGTTTCGGTATCAATCGCCAGAACTTCTCCCGGCCCAACCCGGCCTTTGGCAACCACATCTTCAGGCTTATAGCCATGGACGCCAACTTCTGAAGCCACGGTCAAATAACCGTTTCTGGTAATAACCCAGCGTGACGGGCGCAGGCCATTACGGTCCAGGGCACAGACGGCGTTGCGGCCATCGGTAATAACCAGGCCGGCAGGGCCGTCCCAGGGCTCCATATGCATGGAACTGTATTCATAGAATGCCCTGAGGTCCGGATCCATGGTGTCGACATTTTGCCATGCGGGCGGAACCAGCATGCGAATGGCACGGTAAAGATCCACACCACCCGCGACCAGCACCTCCATCATATTATCCAGGCTGGATGAGTCAGAGCCGGTGCGATTCACCAGGGGAGAAATATCATCAAGCGTTGGCAGCAACGGTGACTGGAACTTCTGACGACGAGCCTCTGCCCAGTTGCGGTTACCGGTGATGGTATTGATTTCACCGTTGTGAGCCAGCATGCGGAATGGCTGAGCCAGCTGCCAGCGCGGCATGGTATTGGTAGAAAACCGCTGATGGAATACACAGATGGCGGTTTCAAAGCGGGTATCGCCAAGGTCCGGATAAAATGTCGGCAGGTCCACCGGCATCATCAAACCTTTATAGGTGATGACCCTGGGCGACAGTGAGCAGATATAGTAATCCTGGTCTTCCGCCATCGCCATATTGGTGTAACGGCGGGCCATGTAGAGTCTGGCATTAAACTCTTTCTCGTCCAGCTCACCTTCGGGGGTAACAAAAATCTGTTCAATGCCTGGTAACAGGTCTTTGGCGATGGGGCCAAGGCAGTCAACATTAACAGGAACCTGGCGCCAGCCTACCACGTTGAGCCGTTGCTTCTGCAACTCTTTTTCAAGCGTTTTTTTGCCTTTTTTCGCCCGGGCCCTGTCCGTGTTGAGAAAGACCATCCCCACGGCATATTGGCCGGGCAGCTCGCAGCCAAACTTTTCTTTCGCAACCGTTCGGAAAAAAGTATCCGGTGTTTGAATCAACAGACCACAACCGTCGCCTGTTTTACCGTCGGCAGCAATACCGCCACGGTGAGTCATACAGGTCAGTGCTTCAATCGCCGTTTTCAGAAGGTGGTGACTTTTCTTACCTTCCATCTGGGCAATGAGCCCGAAACCACAGTTATCCCGGAACTCCCCGGGATTATACAGACCTGCTTTCATAGGCACTTTCTCTACCAATCTCATCAACCCATTATTTTTCTGGCTCGCCTCGCCTTAACCAAAAGTCATCCCGACTTTCCCGGAGCCCGCTTCCACCTTGAAGTTGACTCCTATCCGGAAGGCTTCATGTTCCACTTTCTGAATCAGGTGAATACACATCGTTTAAACATATTTGGCGTACCACCGGCACACTACCCTGTAGAGCCATAACTATTTTGTAACCGGTTTTGTAACCCGTGTGCTTTCTGCCTCTGGTAACAGGACTTCCCGCCATAATTATGCAGCTTAAGCGCATAAAACCAAATCTGGCTTATGGCCACTTGGCAGGCAAAACGGCTCGCCATTTTACACGGCTGTCACTGCAATCACAAATGACCCGCATCAATGCAAGTAAAAACCGTAATAATAGATTGATATGTCGAAACTTTTTACAGCAAATTCACACAACCAGGAATAGTGATGACTAATATAGTGAGAGCTGGAGAGCACGCTCCAGCCAGTGAGAAAGTATTCAGGAACAGAACTGCTCAAGGCAGTCTATTAAATGTTGATGGCTAAAACCATCCGTCACCACAGCATGACCAACAGAGTCCAGAAGCACCAGCCGCAATTGGCCATCCAGCGCTTTTTTATCCACTGCCATTAGCTCAAGAAAGCGATCCGGGTTGATACCAGAAGGAGGCATTACCGGCAGGCTGGCACGTTCAAGCAAATAGATAAGCCCATCGACGTCTTCTCTGGATATATGGCCTTCCCGGCAGGAAAGATCAGCCGCCATCACCATACCTGCAGCCACCGCTTCACCGTGTAGCCAGGAGCCATAACCGGTATGCGTTTCTATTGCGTGACCAAAGGTGTGCCCAAGATTGAGAATGGCGCGAATACTGGACTCAGTCTCATCCGTCTCGACCACTCTGGCTTTGTCCTGACAGGATTGATGGATTGCGTAGGAAAGCGCCTCCGGATCACGATCCAGCAAACGCCCAATGTTTTCCTGCAACCACTGATAAAACGGTTTATCGCAAATCAAACCATATTTAATCACTTCTGCCAGTCCTGCTGATAGCTCCCGGTCAGGTAATGTGTTCAGTGTCAGCGTATCGATAATGACGGCATTGGGCTGATAGAATGCACCGATCATGTTTTTACCCAGGGCATGGTTGACCCCGGTCTTCCCCCCCACTGAAGAGTCAACCTGGGAGAGCAGTGTCGTTGGTACCTGAATAAAATCCACACCACGCTGATAGCATGCCGCAGCAAAACCGGTCATATCTCCAATAACACCGCCACCCAACGCCAGTAATGTTGTTTTGCGGGTATGCCGTTCCTGCAACAGCTGATCGAAAATAAGATTGAGTGTTTCGAGGTTTTTATACTGCTCACCATCCGGCAAAGTGATGACCGTCAAATCATAATTTGCCAGGGTGCGCTTAATGAGATCCAGGTAGAAAGGGGCGATCGTCTCGTTGGTGACAATGGCAACACGCCGACCTTTAATGTAAGACTGGAAATAGTCAGCGTTTGACAAAAGATCGGAGCCGATAAAAATGGGATAGCTTCTATCTCCCAGATCGACTTTAAGTTCCAGCATGGTAGATGACTCCCTCACTGTTTTCCCAAACCAACCGTTTGAATGATTTTTTTTATAACTTGCCGGGGTGACATGGTGGCAGTATCCAGAACAAGGTCTGCGATCGACCGATACAGTGGGTCACGCTCTTCCAGCAACCGGGTCAGAACCTCTGCACGGTCTGCCCGTTGCAACAATGGTCGTCGCTTGTCTTTTTCCGTTCTCTGCAATTGAATTGCTACCGGGGTACTCAAATAAACCACAAACCCATTGGTGCTCAACTGTCGTCTGTTTTCCAATCGGCCAACAGCTCCCCCACCGGTTGCCATGACGACGCCTTTCTGAGTGCAAATATCTTCGATGACCTGGGTTTCCCTGTCCCGAAACCCCAGCTCGCCTTCAACATCGAAAATCCAGGGAATATCTGCGCCACTGCGTTCTTCAATCACATGATCCGAGTCAAGAAAGGGTCGAGCCAGCTCTTTTGCCAGCATCCTGCCAATGGTACTTTTGCCTGCCCCCATGGGACCAATAAGATAGATATTTGTTAATGGCATGCTCTTTGCCAGCCTGACTTCCTGCCTGTGTGCAGCGAGCGTAGCGCATCGTAAGCAGTGATGACAACAAAAAACGGGAGCCAGGGCTCCCGTCAGAGATTTTAAAACCTGCTATGCGCCAACTGTTTAACGCAATGAAACACCTTCAGTAATAATTCTGGGCGTTATAAAGACCAGAAGTTCTTCTTTATCATCACTCTCTGTTTTATTGCGGAACAAACCACCAACCAGGGGAATATCGCCCAGGACTGGTACTTTGATAACACCTTGTTTTTTACTCTGCTTAAAGACACCACCAAGAACGACTGTTTCACCATCTTCAACCAGAACCTGGGTAGTAATCTCATTGGTGGAAATAATTGGAACGTTATTGGATGCCTGATCAGTGGTATCGTCATTATTGATCTTGATATCCATAATGACTCGACCATCCGGGGTAATCTGAGGTGTCACTTCCAACCCCAGCACCGCATCCTTGAACGCAACGGAAGTGGCCCCACTGGAGGTTTTCTCTTCGTACGGAATTTCTTTACCTGATTTGATTATCGCCGTTTTCTTATCGGCGGTAATGACTTTTGGCTGTGAAATGACTTCACCGCCGCCATCACTCAACAGCGCAGACAGCTCAAGGTTCAAAATCGTGCCACCATTGGTGGAGAAGCCGATAGCAATAGCACTTGAAGCCCCTCCGGTTACACTCAGGTCAGTAAATACATCATCATCCTGTCCACCACCAATCGAGAGATCCCTGTTATCGCCCTTGAGCACATCATTTTTTGACCCACTCCACTTAACACCCAGTTCTTCCTGGAAGTTGGAGCTGAGTGTCACGATACGAGCCTCAATCATCACCTGCCGAATCGGAATATCCAGCTGATCAATCAAAGCTCTTAATTCATCCAGCTTGGCCTGCGTATCCTTGATCAACAGACTATTGGTTCTTGCCACCACCTGAACCGAGCCCCTCTCTGTCAGCAGGCTGGCACCTTCTGCGCCTTTCAGTACCGTGGCAATTTCTTCAGCGTCGGCGTAATTAATCTGAACCAGATCAGTATATACCGGGGCTAACTCACGAATCTGTTTTTCGTTCTCCAGCTGCTCACGTTCACGTGCAGCAATTTCCGCTGCCGGAGCCACAGTAAGAACATTGCCTTCCAAACGCTTATCGAGCCCTTTAGCCTTAAGCACAATATCAAGCGCCTGATCCCAGGGGACATTTTGCAGTCGCAGGGTTACATTACCTCCAACCGTATCCGATGCCACCAGGTTCAGATCGGTAAAATCAGCGATCAACTGTAGCACCGCCCGGACTTCAATATCCTGAAAGTTTAACGACAGCTTATCACCTTTATAGGAGAGCCCTGCTTTTCGTCTACTGCGATCTTTAGGGTCTGGAGCCTTGACACTGACAGTCAGCAGATTGTCTGTCTGATAGGCCAGATACTCAAACTCTCCCTTGGGCTCTATGGTAATAATGCTGTTACCATCCTCAACAGCGGCATCAATAAACTTGATCGGTGTAGCAAAGTCGATAACATCCAGGCGATTTCTCAGGTTCTGTGGCAATACATTGCCCTGAAACTCCAGACGGATACGCCCCCCTTGCTCATTCATATCCATCGGAATCCTGGCATCGGACAGGGCAATGATTACCTCGCCCTCACCATCATCACCTCGCTGAAAACCAATATCGGTAATACCTCTTCGCATTTCCGCGACTTGATAGGATGACTGACTCCGCTGAGGTAACTCCCTTTGCACCTCAGTGGTGCCGTTATTCTCGCCAAGGTAAATGCTCAGCGTCCTGCCATCAGCCTGGGTGCTGAAGCGGGTAGGCTGCTGAAGATTAATAACCAGGCGGGTTCTGTCTCCGGCTTCCAGCACAGTCACACTCTTGGCATTATTAAAACCAATCTCATTGTACTTGGGGAGTTCGCTGCGGGTAAAAGGCAGGTCTATGGAAATCCGGGGAGGCTTCTCAATGCTGTAGCCATGAGCAACCGGTGCCGCGCCATCAAAGCTCAAACGTATCTCAACCATCTCACCCGGCAATGCCGCTGTATCGATATTTTTCAGGGTGACACCCCACGCGGAAATAGGCAACATGGCCAGCAACGTATACAGAAGCCCTCGGACAGCCCTGGCCTGCAACAGGGGACTAATATTCATCTAACTTACCTATTTCAGAATTAGAATTGTTTTTTTCATCGGCATCACTGTTAAATAATCCAGCCCATTCCGCCACGATGGCTCAAAACCAAACCCGCTCATGCTGAAGCATCCCCCAGATAAAAAAAGCCGTCTATCCCTGAATACAGTCGACTAACTCAACACAGCCAGCCGCGCACTGTCAACCGCTCAGGGTGTAACAGCAGCATCCTTGCTGGAAATATGATGATTAATTCACAATAAAGGAAATAAAATCACTGATTATTAAAATTAACGCGGAGAACTCTTGGTCGCTCAATCCAGTAACTTGGACCAGCAGGAACAATCTCGGTCACACGCAACTCCTGGTCATCGAGGTAAGTAATACGACCATGGTTACGCCCCATGTAATCACCCACACGAACCCGGTGAACACCGTCAGAGCCACGTACCAGCCCCCAGAATCCTTCGTCGTTACTGATAGAGCCTACCAAACGAAACGAGTCCAGTTCAAACTGTTCCAGGTACTGCTTAACACGGTGTGGGTCTGGCTTGATGTTGCTATTGAGCTGTTCCGTAGTCAGTTCAATTTTCACCGGTTGCTTAAAAGGACTGCGCAAGGCAGATGCCTGATAAGTAAACGCCTCATAAGGCCTGAACTTGGGCAATGGCTCAATATTACCCGTAGGACGGGCCCTCATCTCAGCCATATAGTCATCAATATCCTGGTACCCCTGACGGCCACCATCCAGACATCCGGAAAGAATCAGCGCAGCACCGGCAACAAAGACAAGTTGAAGCAGCTTCATCATAGCCCCCCCTGATCATTGTAGCGGTAAGTTTTTGCAAGGATGTTCATGGTTAACTGACCATTCTTGCCCGGGCGAATCTCAAAATCATGCAGGGTAACTATTCGCGAAAGACTGGCGACACCACTGACGAAGTTACCCAGATCATGGTATGTGCCGGTCACGCCAATGCTGATTGGCAGCTCTATATAAAAGTGGCTGACATTTTCATCCTGAAGTTTTATTTCTTCGATCTGAAGACCTGCTCCACGCCCGGTAAAGGTAATGTCTTCAAGCAGCCCGGGCACCTCTGTATCACTGGGTAGCTGTTTCACCAGTGCACCAAATGAGTTTTCCATTTCCGCCATCTGTTCGCGGTAGGCCTGCAGGTTTGCCGACTGGAACGCCCTGATTCGATACTGCTCCCGTAAATCCTGCTCTTTACTGGCAGCAGCATCATACCGCTTCTGCAAACTGGTCAGGTGAAACTGATAACCAAGCCCCAGCACTAACGCCAGAGTCAGAATACAGACAAAGACCCTGGCTCCCAGGGGCCATGAACCGATGTTATCGAAATCAATGTCATTCAGGTCAAGCTCATTCAGCTTTTGTATTGAATCTGCAAGGTTCATAGTCCCCCCTTGGCCTGAGTGGGGTTGATCTGCTTAACCGTTAGATCAAACTCATTCCAGCGCTGGCTGTTAGCCGCTACTTTCCTGACCGCTGTCAGATTTGGCTCAGCAAACCATTCAGAGTTATCGAAGTTTCTCATCAAGGCAGAGATACGATTATTGGACTCGGCAACCCCGACCAGCGACAGACGATCTCCCTCCAGGGTTATCTGCTTGAAATAAACCCCCTCAGGAACCACATGTGCGACCTGGTCAAATATGCGAACAATCACAGGGCGGTTGCCTTGCAGGTTTTGAATGACCTGCATCCTCTCCAGCAGTTGTTCTTTCTTGGTTCTCAGGTCCTTGATTTCACTGATCCGCTGATTAAGCTGCGTAATTTCATTTTGCAGATATTGGTTACGGCTCTGCTGCTGACTGATGTTATTGCTGATATAAAGATCACCGATAAAGACCAGGCCAATACCAACCAGCACAGTTATCGCCCAGAGGGCAATGAAATGCTGTTTGCGCTCTTTCCTGAGTTCTTCACGCCAGGGTAAAAGGTTAATTCTTGCCATCAGTCGAAACTCCTCATGGCAAGGCCACAGGCGATCATCAGCGCCGGGGCCTCAGTGGCCAGTTGGTCCTTATCCACTTTCCCTGCCATGGACATTCCGGCAAAAGGATTTGCCAGCCTGGTCGGGACCCCCAGTTTGTCCTGAATCATTTCCGCCATACCCGGGATTGATGCGGATCCTCCTACCAGGGCAATGGCATCCACATCATTAAACTGGCTGGATGAATAAAAGAATTGCAATGAACGTGATACCTGCTGAACCACCGTTTCCCGGAAGGGCTCCAGAACTTCAGGCTCATAATCGTCAGGCAGCCCCCCTTTGCACTTGGCTTTCTCGGCTTCTTCAGGGGTGAGCCCATAACGGCGCTGAATCTCATCAGTCAACTGCCGTCCACCGAATAACTGCTCACGGGTGTATACGGTTTTACCCCGGCTGATCACATTCAGTGTGGTTTTCGTGGCACCAATATCGACGATAGCCAGCACCGGATCCTGATCTGGCAGGTCAAGCTGGCCATCAATCAATTCGCACGCCCGCTCCATGGCAAAAGCTTCGACATCAACAACCCTGGCCGTTAACCCACCAAGTCGAAGTGCCTCTTCGCGCATTTCAACATTGTCACGACGGCAGGCTGCCAGCAAAACTTCAACACGCTCGGGATTTTTTTCGTTCAGACCCTGAACTTCAAAGTCGATGGCCACTTCATCCATGGCGTAGGGAATATACTGGTCTGCCTCAACAGAAATCTGAGTTTCCATCTCATCTTCACTGAGGGAAGCATCCATATCGATGGTTTTGGTGATAACGGCAGCGCCTGACACCGCAACGGCGGCGTTTTTCAGGCCAGTTCTGGATTGGGAGAGAGCTCTTGCAACGGCTTCACCAATGACATCAACTTCATGAATATTATTTTCAACCACGGCTCCTGGCGGAAGGGGCTCAACACAGAAAGCTTCGACTCGGTAAACACTGCCTTTTAGCCCTAACTCAATGACTTTGACAGATGTCGAGCTTATATCCACCCCTAACACGGCATTTGATTTTTTCTTCAGCAGCCCTAACACTGGTGCAATCCTTGATTATTAGTTATAAGATCAACGGCCTTAATTTAATAACAGTCTGTATACTTTCGCAATTACAGTCGCCATTCAGCCAACTCTAAACACTGGATTTTTAAGGAAGATCCTTCGGCAACCCAAGACGGTGTCGCGTACAGGAAAACCACATTTTCAGCTGATGGCCATTTCACCATATAATACTCAGTCACGAACGGCTGTCAGGACGACTCTTGTTATGACAAGACAGTTCAAAGATGTCACAACTTCAGCCGGTGGCCTTCGCTTAATCAGGATGCCCTAACAGCATGAAACGGTCGGTTAAACTTCTTACATTCCTGCTCTGGTCACTAGTAACAGTAGCCAGTGGAATTCTGCTTGTCAGTGCCAGTGCCTATTTATACCTCAGTCCTTCGCTACCTTCTGTGGAGTCATTGCGGGACGCCAAATTACAGACACCTCTGCGAGTTTACTCTCAAGATAATCTGCTCATTGCCGAGTTCGGCGAAAAACGCCGGTCCCCCATTCAGTTTGAAGACGCCCCCATACACCTGATCAAAGCCTTTATGGCTGCCGAAGACGACCGTTTTTATTACCATCCCGGCGTTGACATCATGGGCCTGATGAGGGCCGCTGTGCAACTGGTCAGCACCGGCAGCATTCAGTCCGGTGGCAGCACCATAACAATGCAGGTGGCCAAGAACTTCTTCCTGAGCCACGAGCGGGTATTCTCGCGAAAATTCAATGAAATCCTACTCGCTTTACAAATAGAACAGCAACTGTCCAAGGATGAAATCTTTGAACTCTACCTCAATAAAATTTACCTGGGAAACCGCTCTTATGGTGTCGAGGCCGCAGCACAGGTTTACTATGGCAAAGCCATCGATGAGTTGAATCTGGCCCAGATTGCCATGATTGCCGGTCTGCCAAAAGCACCTTCCCGCTATAACCCGATCAATGACCCCAAACGGGCCCTGATCCGACGAGACTGGATCCTTGGAAGAATGAAAGATCTTGGCTACGTCACCCATGAAGAATACAACGACGCCGTCAGCCAGCCGGTTACTGCCCGCTATCATGGCGCAAAAATCGAACTTGAAGCGCCTTATATCGCCGAGATGGTTCGACAGCAAATGGTTGAGCAATACGGTCTGGATGCCTACACCGAAGGTTTTAAAGTCTACACCACCACCAGCAGCGAGCTGCAGAATGCGGCCAACCTTTCGGTAGCCCAGGGGTTAATGGCCTACAACGAACGCCATGGTTATCAGGGCCCGGTCACCAACCTGTTTGATAATATTCCGGAAGAGGGCTGGCAGCAGCGCATCAATAAAACTCCATCGCCCGGTATTCTGTTACCCGCCATGGTCACCCGGGTTGGCGAGGAAGACGTTGAAATTGGTCTGAAAGACGGCAACAGCGGTAAAATCAGCTGGGAAAATCTGAGCTGGGCAAAGCCTTTTCTGACCGTAAACAGCGTGGGTCGTACACCTGAAACACCTGCGGATGTTGTGAGAATCGGAGACCAGATCTGGGTCCGGCTTACAGAAGATGGCAGTTACCGTCTGGCCCAGGAACCACAGGCACAGGCAGCCCTGATTTCCATGCACCCGGAAAATGGTGCAATTCTGGCTTTGGTGGGAGGGTACAACTTCTATGACAGCATGTATAACCGCGCCACGCAGGCCATTCGTCAGGCAGGCTCATCATTCAAACCCTTTGTTTATGCAGCGGCCATTGCTAACGGCATGACTGCGGCAACCATCGTCAATGATGCTCCGATTGTCTTTGATGATGCCAACCTTGAAGATAGCTGGCGGCCCAATAATGACAATATGAAGTTCAATGGCCCCATGCGTCTGCGAGAAGGTCTCTATCGCTCCAGAAACCTGGTCTCTATCCGTGTTCTGCGTCAGATGGGTATCAGCAAAACCGTGAACTATCTTAAGCAGCTGGGTTTCAAGGAAGAGTCTTTAAGCCGTGATCTGTCACTTTCCCTGGGCAATGTTTCCATGACACCGCTGGAACTGGCTTCTGGCTATGCAGTTCTGGCCAATGGCGGTTTCCGCATTGAGCCCTGGTTTATCCAGCGAATTGAGACCAATGACGAACTTATTTTTGCCGCCAACGCAGCAATAGCCTGCAATGAAAGCTGTATCGCCAGCCTGAATCAAGACACCATGGAGGGTGAAGAAGAGAACCCCCTTTTCAGCGATCCAGAGCTTGAGGAAATGCTGATTCAGGAAGACACTTTGCTCACTGAACCCGACGATCAGCCGGTAATCGCCCAATCCGTTATGTCACCCCGAGTGAACTACATCATGAACGACATCCTGAATGATGTCATCTGGAAAGGCACCGGCAGACGCGCCCGGGAATTAAAACGGCAGGATATCGCCGGTAAGACCGGAACCACCAATGACAGTAAAGATGCCTGGTTTGTTGGCTTTAACCCGGATGTCCTGACTGCCGTGTGGGTGGGTATGGACGACTTTTCAACCCTCGGGCGCTGGGAATACGGAGCCAATGCAGCTCTGCCAATCTGGATTGACTATATGCACACCGCCCTGGAGGGCAAACCGGAACATAAACCGGCACAACCGGAGGGCATGATCACCCTGAAAATTTCACCAGAAACCGGACAGCTTGCCCTGCCCGGAGATCCCAACGCTATTTTTGAAATTTTCCTCCAGGAAAACGCCCCGCAACAATACAGTGATGAAGGGCTGCCATCTCTTGGCGAGATGGACCATGAGTTTTCACCGGAAGATCTTTTTTGATATTGATCAAATATCCGCAACAGAGTTCAGAGGGTAATGGCCAGGGTATTCCGCCCTGGCAACGCCAGAGTCAACTGCTGCCTGAGCCACAGCGGCAGAAACACTGCCAAGCAGTCGGGAATCCATAGGCTTGGGAATGATATAGTCCGGACCAAAACTCAGCTTGACGCCATCGTACGCCTTCATTACCACTTCCGGGACAGGCTCTTTTGCCAGCTCCCGGATGGCATTAACGGCCGCAATTTTCATCGCTTCGTTAATGCGTGAAGCACGAACATCCAATGCACCACGGAAGATAAACGGAAAACCAAGGACATTATTTACCTGATTCGGATAATCTGAGCGCCCGGTAGCCATAATGACATCAGGACGAACCTCCTTAGCCAGCTCAGGACGAATCTCCGGGTCAGGGTTGGCACAGGCAAAAACAATCGGGTTTTCAGCCATTTTCGCCAGCTGTTCCGGAGACAACAGGTTAGCACCGGAAACGCCAAGGAATGCATCCGCCCCGTCAATGGCGTCATCCAGTGTGCGGCAGGGTGTTTCTACAGCAAACATCGCCTTGTACTGGTTCAGATCATTCCGTTCTGAATGAATGACGCCCTTGCTGTCCAGCATGAGAATATTTTCTGGCTTGAAGCCGCAGCTGATCAGCAGTTTCACGCAGGCAATGGCCGCCGAACCGGCCCCCAGGCAGACCAGCTTTGCCTCTTCAATATCCTTTCCGGCAATCTCAAGGGCATTAAGCATGGCCGCTGCCGTTACAATCGCGGTACCGTGCTGATCATCATGGAAAACCGGAATATCACAATCTTCAATCAGACGACGTTCAATTTCAAAGCACTCAGGTGCTTTGATATCTTCCAGATTAATACCGCCAAAGGTACAGGCAATTCGCTTCACCGTATCAATAAACGCCTGCGGACTCTCAGACTCCACTTCAATATCGATCGAATCAACCCCGGCAAAACGTTTAAACAGCAGAGCCTTGCCTTCCATAACCGGCTTACTGGCCAGTGCGCCCAGATTACCCAGACCAAGAATCGCTGAACCATTACTGATTACCGCAACCAGATTACCTTTGCCGGTATAACGGTAGACATCCTCTGGATTTTCGGCAATCGCCCGCACCGGCTCCGCGACACCCGGGCTATAGGCCAGTGAAAGATCCAGCGCGGTCTCTGCCGGCTTGGTAATTTCAATCGAAATTTTTCCAGGTTTTGGAAGAGCGTGATAATCAAGTGCAGCTTGCTTCTTTTCCATGAGTTTTTTACTGATATGGGGGGGGAGGTTATATGAAGGCCCAGAATATATGATGGAAATGGGGGGAACAAGGTCAATTGGTAAAATATCAGGCCATACAAAAAAGGCGACTGCAAAACAGTCGCCTTTTTAAACCTTTCGGTCGGTAAGCTGTCAGCTCGATTACTTGCGAGCGCCCAGCTTGCCAAAACGCTTGTTGAAGCGCTCGATACGGCCGCCGGTATCCATCACCTTCTGAGTGCCGGTGTAGAATGGGTGGCACTTGGAGCAGACTTCGATGCTCAGAGGCTTGCACAGCGTAGAGCGAGTTTTGATTTTGTTACCGCAGCTGCAGGTAACTTCGATTTCTTCGTAGTTAGGATGGATATCCTGCTTCATTTGAGCTTCCTCGAACTGGTGTATGCCGCCACCTGACTCTCAATAGAGCCCTGGTGTTATCAGGCTCGGGAGACAGGCACCGCAAACGGAACCCACCTCAGCATAATGAGCTGAGAGGGTAAAGAGCGGTGGATACTACCAGAGATTATGACGGAGGGAAACAGTCTTATGTTCGTCCCATATACGTAGTTTTCAAGCCATTATCCGATCATCAGCACAACCTGCAATGACCAAAAAACAATACACAAAAATTAACAAATTACCGTTTCAATTCTTTTAGCTTCCACTCTGTTTCAGAAAAGAAACCATCAGATTAAACCTCCCATGATATGGAAAAACTATTGGATAAAAACGGACATCCAGAAAAAGTCTGACGAAAACCGGCGACAGAGCCCTTGAGGCAGTAGACTGAACATCCATCGTCAATATTAATGAAACCACAAAGGCCTTAAACAGTGCCCTACTGTGTCCGGTGAATACCATGAACATAGAATGCTTGTATTTTTATGATATTGACCTGGTGTGGGCCGCCAGCAGGCAGGGCTATATCGGAATACACAATGTGCTGCAAGCCAACGAAACCGATTCACCTCCTCCATATGATCTGGCCTGGGCGGCCGTGAATGGGCAAACAGAGACCGTCAACGAACTACTGGCCAATGGCGCTGTTCCCAGTCTGTCTACCTATGCCTTATCGTTGGCAGCCGGCCAGGGGTATGCCGACATCGTCGATATTCTGCTGGCCCACGGTGCCACTCCATATCAGTCACCGGATGCATTGGTGTGGGCCGCCCAGAATGGTCATTTTGTGATTTTCAACACCCTGCTGACCCACGGGGCCACTGTGCACCAGTCGCCAGACGCCCTGGTAAAGGCCGCCAAAAACGGGCACACCGACATCGTTGACATCCTGCTGGCCCACGGAGCCGCACCCAGCCACGCTCCATTTGCCCTGTCGCTGGCGGCCCGGAATGGGCATGCCGGGATCGTCGAAACTCTGCTGGTCCACGGAGCCGCCCCCCAACAATCACCAGAAGCACTGATGTGGGCTATCCAAAAGGGTCACAGCACGATTGTCAACACCCTGCTGAGCCATGGAGCCGACCTTAACCAGTGCCCGAAGGCCTTAGTGTGGGCCGCTGAGAATGGTCACGTTGAGACGGTCAAGACATTGCTGAACAAAGGAGTTCCCCCGGAGTATTGTCAAGAAACACTGGTGCATGCCTCAAGCAAGGGACAGCTTGAGATCGTTAACGCTCTGTTAGCCAAAGGTGCCAATCTCCATCGATCGCCAGCGGCCCTGGATTATGCCGTCACTAATGGGTATGTCGAGATCACCAGCGCATTGCTGACCACAGGAGCCACACCTCAACAGTTATCCAAGGCCCTGGTCTGTGCCGCTACAAGAGGACATGCAGGGGTCGTCCACACTTTGCTGGCCTATGGTGCCATCCCACACCACTCTCCAGATGCCCTCGTGATTGCCGCCCGTGAGGGTCACATTCAGGTTGTCAGCATGCTGTTGGCCAACGGTGCGACTCCCCATCAGTCTCCTGAAGCCCTGGTGCAAGCCTCCTCGAATGGCCATGTCAGTATCGTTAAAACTTTACTGACACATGGAGCCAACCTCCACCAGTCACCAGCAGCCCTGTCCTGGGCATTCAGGAAAGGACAAACCGAAATCACTTACCTTCTGAAAAACCACATACCCAAATTACAATGCCAACAACCAACGCTTCTGCAACTGTGCGCACGAACGTGCATCCGTAACCGATTGATCAAAAATCTGAACATCAGCGGGCAACCGGTGCGGCCAGCAATTGAAGCACTGCCACTGCCCGATCAATTGAAGAAGTTTATCTATAACCCACTGCTTCCAACACCTTCCTGAAACACTGAGGCAGAAGAGATGAAGGTGGATAACCGCAAACCACCCGACCCGGTTTCTGTTCATGCCAGCTTTCAGTTCCTGTATCATCTCCCCCATAGAAATACCACGATGGAACCTGAATGAGCAGCAAACCGGCGGACACTTCTGACGCAGCAAATGATCAAGCAACCACCGAACAGTCCGTCTCCGCCAGGCTTACCGCAGAAAATTTTATCAGAGTCGCCATCCCTTCGCCTCTAAGGCAATTGTTCGACTACTTACCACCAGACACGCATTCTGCCACGGCCCTTCGCCCTGGCAGCCGAGTTATCGTGCCTTTTGGCCCACGGCAAATGGTGGGGATTGTGCTCTCCATCGAATCCGACACGGACATTCCTGCCAATAAGCTGAAACAAGTCATCTCTGTCCTGGATGAAGGGGCTCTTGTACCAGAGGATATTATCCAGCTATGCCAGTGGGCAGCCCGTTATTACCATCACAGCATCGGAGAAACCCTGCACCAGGCTCTGCCGAAAAACCTGCGCCTGGGAAAACCGGCATCCACCGGCAGCATTCCTTTCTGGCACCCCCTGGTGGAACCGGACAGTGAGTTACGAAACCAGCTGAAGCGCTCAAAAAAACAGCTGGCCGCCCTGACGCTGATTGGTGAAAATCCTGACGGCATCAGCGCCACGGAGCTCCATGAATACGGTTTCAGCAAGAGCATTCTAAAAGAGCTGGTCAAAAAAGGATTGATCCATTCCCGGGATGTTGAGCCTTCCCCACGCCTGTTTACCGAAACCACCAACCCACTGAAGTCTGCTCACCTTCAGCTGAACGAAGAGCAGGCCTTTGCCTGTGAAGCCATCACCGATGGTCTGGAATCCTATCGCACTTATCTTCTGGAAGGCATCACCGGCAGCGGCAAAACCGAAGTGTATCTGCAGGCTATTTCAGCAGCATTGGCCAACGGCAAGCAGACATTAGTGCTGATTCCGGAAATCGGTCTCACGCCTCAGACGGTCAGGCGCTTTCGTGATCGTTTCAATGTACCGGTTGCCTGCCTCCATTCGGGGCTCAGCGATGGTGAACGATTACAAGGCTGGCTCGAAGCGGCCAGGGGCACGGCTGGCATATTGATTGCCACCCGTTCAGGCATTTTCACTCCAATGCCACACCTTGGGCTTATTATTGTTGATGAGGAGCATGACGGCTCTTATAAGCAGCAGGAAAGCCTGCGATATAACGCCAGGGATCTTGCCATATTCCGCGGCAGCCAGTGCCACTGCCCGGTCGTCCTTGGATCGGCAACCCCTTCTCTGGAAACGCTACACAATGCGCATCAGGGAAAATACACCCAGCTTCACCTGAAGCAGAGAGCAGGGAATGCGCGTCCACCCGCCATGGAGCTGCTGGATATGCGCCACCAGGTTCTGAAAGACGGCTTATCCACAGAACTGCTGCAAAGAATCGCTGCTCATCTTGGACGAGGCAATCAGGTGATGGTTTTCCTGAACCGTCGTGGCTATGCGCCATCCATGATCTGTCAGGACTGCGGCACCATTATCGACTGCCCGCACTGCGATGCGCACATGACCATTCACCGTTACCCTCCCCATATGCACTGCCATCATTGCGATCTGCAACAGGCCATCCCATGGCAGTGCCCATCGTGCCGGAGCCGAAAGCTTCAACCTGTTGGCCAGGGTACGGAGCGGACAGAGCAGACCCTCAGCCAACACTTCTCCGGTTATCCCGTGCTGAGAATCGACCGGGACACCACTCGCAGAAAACAGGCGTTGAGCGATATGCTGGAGGAAGTGCAGTCCGGCAGACCCTGCATACTTCTGGGCACACAGATGCTGGCGAAAGGTCACCACTTCCCGAATGTGACCCTGGTTGCCATCGTCAATGCCGATGCAGGGCTGTTCAGCTCTGACTTCAGAGGACCGGAAAGAACCGGCCAATTGATTATGCAGGTGGCGGGGCGAGCAGGACGGGGGAATAAGCCCGGACAGGTTATTATTCAGACCTATAATCCGGAACACCCTGCGCTCCAGCTTCTGTCCATGAACGACTACAGCCGTTTTGCCAGCAGCCTGTTTATGGAAAGAAAAAGCCTGAATCTTCCCCCGGAGGGATATTTAACCCTGGTTCGATCAGAGTCGGTTAACCAGGGGGAAAGTGAAACCCTGCTCTCAGCGTTGAGACACTATGCTGGGCGGGCAGCCGAAGGCCGCAATGTTCGGTTACTGGGTCCGATTCCAGCCCCCATGGAAAAGCGTCAGGGACGCTACCGCTGGCACCTTCTTATCCAGGGAAAAAGCAGAAATCACTTACACGCGGTGGTGAGTAGCGTTGTCAGCTACCTGGAAAGCCACCGGCTTCCCAGGCAACTGAGGTGGACGGTAGATATTGACCCTCAGGAGATGAGCTAGTACATGGCTTCAATGAGTTTGACGGGTTGTCGTGCCTCCGCACTCCGTTCGTCCTGAGCTTGTCGAAGGGCGGAAACTCCGGACTCTGATAGATCGTGCCAAGCACCCTTCGACTCCGCTCAGGGTGAACGGAGATTGTAAACGTCAAACTCATTGAAACCATTTACCAGGAGGCTGACCGAGAATAGCGCACGTAGCAAGGAGGGCAGTCTATCCTCGGTCAGCCTCCTATAGCATCCGCGATATAGCCTGAATTTGCCCCCTCTGGAAGTTCTGCATGGCACTTTTCCGGGCAAAGTCGAGATATCTCCGGATATCACTGTCCGGCAGGGATTTATAGGTGTAGAGAAAGATATCCCGCATTCTTTCCGGCATATCTTTCCGGATATAGGGCTTCTCCTGAGCTTTCAACACCTGGGCAGGTCTCATTGGCTGCTCGGCACCTGCGGGCATGACCTCCCGAAGCATTCTCTGGGCTCCCACTGAAGCACTGGCAGCCAGCTCGGTACTCAGCTCAACAGCATCAAGTGCCTCCATCAACTCTTCTATTAAAATTATCCGATTATTTCTGGGCAGCTCCGCCGACAGCTTTTCCCGGATATACATCTCCATTTTTGCCTGATTGGCAGGATCACTGGCTTCAGCCTCAAGGCGGAGAATTTTCTTCCCCAAGGGCGATCCGAACCAGTCAATCAACCGGTCCAATTCACCCACCGACAACGCTTCATCCAGGGTTACTTTCATGGAAGCCCGAAAAAAGTCGGGACTGTAACGAATTTTGACCACCTGATTGACCGTATCCACAACTGGCTCAGGAATCGGATATTTCTGCTGCTGAAGAGTCATACTGTCGTGTATCCAGTCAAGCTGACGCTCCAGTCCTGTCTGGTCATAAAGTTTATCCAACAACTGATGCTTTGCAGGTGATGCCAATGCATTGGCAGTAAAAAGCAGGGGGGCGAACAAACCTACAACTACTAATCTCTTTCCGTCCATAGTCAGAGCCGTGTTGATACCGTTTATTGTGAAACAGTCAGTTAATATGCACCAACTCACTGTAGAGGGTGAGCGACAGTGACTGTATTGTCACTACTCACCTTTACCATACTCTGTTGAGTATCAGTCGTAAAGTTTACTGACGATGGCCGTTACCGCCGTCTCGACCCGTAAAATACGTGGTCCAAGGTGGATCCTTTGAAACCCGGTCTGTTCCAGTTTATCCACTTCATAGTCAATAAAGCCCCCTTCCGGACCAATAGCCAGCACAGCAGGCCCGGAAATCTGATGCGGGCAGCTCTCACCCCCTAGCGGATGAGCCACCAGTCCCAGCGTTCCTGCCACCAGGGCCGGCAAACGATCTTCCACAAAAGGTTTAAAACGCTTTTCAAGAATGACTTCTGGCATGATCGTATCCCGGGCCTGTTCAAGCCCCAGTATCAGCTGCTCACGCACTTTCCCGGGGCTTAACCAGGGGGACTGCCAGAAACTTTTTTCAACCCGATAACTGTTCATCAGGATAATCTTTTTAACACCCAGCGCCGTCAGATGCTGGAGTGAACGTTTGAGCATTTTTGGCCGGGGTAAAGCCAGCAGAACCGTCAAAGGCAGGGCCGGAGGGGGAGGCGTATTCAGCTCCACTTCAAGACGCATTATTTCTGAAGACAGATGAGTAATTTTCCCCTTGCCCATGTTGCCATTCACCAGGCCAACACGCAGCACATCGCCTTCACTGGCCTGATGAACGTCCAGCACATGCATTAACTGCCGCTGGCCCAGCTCTGCATGCCATTCATCAATAAAGTGTTGTTGCTCAAGGAGGAGAAGATTCATCTAAACAGCCATACGCTGATAAGCCAGTTAATCAGCAGGGAACTGAAACTGACACATTCATATAAAAGGAAAATCAGAGTGCTTAAAAAGCGACGCCTTTCCGATAATCATCCACAAGCAGGTCAATCTCATCAAGTACCCGATCAATGGCCGCCGACGATAGCCTGATCTTACCAGATACCAGCTCATCCCTTAACTCATCCACAGACAAATAATTACTCGAAAGCGATGCTTTAAGTGGGTGAAAAACCGGATCAGAGAGTAGCCAGAGCAGGCCGTTCTGGACCACCTCAATGGGAACGTCAAATGGTGAATGATGGTAAATGTGGTCAGAATTAAACTCTTCCCGGCCATCTGAGAAGTGGGGATATGGCATACTTCCTCCCTGAAACAACCGTATCATAGGATAGCATAGCACCCGAACCTTCTGGGCGACCCCGTCCAGGCGAGCAGAGAGCATAGCGAGGATGATAGAAAATTGGTGGAAAATACGGTTTTGTTAGATTGGGGGGGAAGTAATTCTATTTGTCGAACAAAATCGGACTTTCAGACCAATTTGCTACCAACGCGCGACTGCACATGGATAAAGGCAACTGCAGGAGCAGTTGCCACACAAGGCATACCATTCACGGTCAACTTCGTTCACTCAAAAGAACTATTGTCATCCTTCAAATCTGATTTCATTGAGGGGGACAGAAATGGCGATTGATCCACACTGACATCCATGCGACCGTCATCAGTATCTTCCTGACTCTGCATCAGGGGATCTCGAACACCTTCTTCGCAGGATTGTTCCGGTGTAGAGACCTCGACACCTGACAGTGGCTTGAGCAACGTGATAACTCGCTCGAACTGACTCGGGGTTATGCTTGATTTCTTGCCAGTATTCACATTGCATTTGCCATTTAAGTTCACGGTGATTTTACTCTCTTGGTTGTGCAATACCGAATTGTCCACGCTTGCAACATACACCAGAAGATTAACCATGCCGTTTCTGCACGCGTACTCAAGCCAGTTAAATCCTTTTTTGTCTCTACAGTTATGATTTGTGTCTTGCTCCAGCAACAAACAGGCTATCTTGCCGCCGCAGGCATTATTGTTATTTTGAAACATACATAGCTGATGCAATGGTGTCTGGTCAGCCTTGTTAAGCGCGTTGACATTCGCTCCCAGCTTTATTAATGCCTCTACCGCACTCAGCTGGTTATTACTGGCAGCGATGTGCAATGGCGTATTGCCCAGTCGATCCTGGCAATTGATGATATCGGTGGAAAGTGCGGCACTCTCAATGCCAGCAATGCCAGCAATGCCAGCAATGCCAGCAATGCCAGCGGACTGGTCCTGTTCCACCAGAAGTTTGATCAATCCCGGGAAGTTATGCCTGGCGGCATGGTGAATAGGCTTGAAGCCGTTGCGATCCATCATGTGCTGATTGGCACCTGCCCCAAGCAAGGCCTCAAGACCCATACGCCTGGCATCGCGCTCTTCAGACACACTGGCAAAACGACAAACGAAGTTGGCTTTCTCAACCCGGGCTCCACAAAGCAATGCCAGTGGCGTAAAACCGTTCCCATCGACACTATTGATATCTGCAAGCTGCCCCGTGGCAATGATGGATGCCACCGCCTTGCCATTGCCTGATATGGCCGCAGAGTGCAATGGGTTACAATCTCTCAAGTCGCCGAGGGTAATCTGTGTATTCAGATCAGCCCCTCTGGAAAGGTAGGTCTGAATCTGCTCCAGATTAACCACCTGTTGGCATTCCAGGCCGGCACATAAACTCCTGGTTAGATCAATGGTACCAGGTTTAATCTCTGGCATAACATCAGGTAACGCCTTGACACTGCCTGCATTATCATCTGTCGGACCCGGTTTTTTCTCTGACTCGGGAGTCATGGATTGCAAAATGGGAGCAATAGCTCTGCAAACATCACTATAAGGATTCATTTGTCACCCCAGGTATCTATACCTATCATCTTTCAGTTTTTGCTTAAAGATGAATTTGACCAACAAAACAAGAAAAGGTTCAGTACTTCTATACCTGCATTGACACCAATGCTTACAACGATAATGAGCATTGCGAAAAAGCGCTAAGTTTCTGCCTCATCCGGTTTCCGGCTTTTCACAAACCGGGCAAAGAGAATTCCGCACTCAAACAACAGCCACATCGGAATGGCCAGCAGAGACTGTGAAATAACATCAGGCGGCGTCATGATCATACCGATCACAAAGCAGCCAACCACCACGTATGGGCGCTTTTCCTTGAGGCTTTCGACCGTAGTCACCCCCGACCACACCAGCAGAACCGTCGCCACAGGGATTTCAAACGCGATACCAAAGGCAAAGAACAACTTCAGGATAAAATCCAGATAACTGTTGATATCCGTCATCACGGTGACTGACTCAGGGCCAACCGTGGTGAAAAACGAGAAAATCAAAGGGAAGACCACATAATAGGCAAAGGCAATGCCCAGGTAAAACAACACAATACTGGCAACCAGCAGAGGAATTGCGATGATTTTTTCATGCCGATACAGGCCAGGCGCAATAAAGCCCCATGCCTGATGAAGAATAAATGGAATCGCAATAAACAGCGACAGCACAATGGTCAGCTTAAAGGGTGCCAGAAAGGGTGAGGCCACCTCGGTGGCAATCATGGTACTGCCTTCCGGCAGGCTGGCGCGGAGCGGTTCCGAGATATAAACGTAAATATCGTTGGCAAAGTAAAACAGCCCGGCAAAAACCACCAGCACGGCAACCAGGCTTTTCAGGATACGCCCGCGCAACTCAAGGAGGTGCTGAACGAGAGGCTGCTCTTTATCCTGACCTTTTGATGTCTGTTGAGAATCATCCGACGTTTGTTGTGACATAGTTTACCAAACCCGTCGTAAAGCATCGCCCAATCGGGCGGTGATATAAGACAGGAGCGCGCAGAGCGCTCCGCTTGAGTGTTTGTTCATTCCTTGCTAACTTTATTCGGTCTTTTGTAGACCTACCGTCGGGCAGACGGGATGTAAAGTCTGCGGAGTTCGTGTGAGACTTGGGGAGCACGGGTTGATTCGCCATCGTAAAAGCTCCCACTGTGGAACTTTTATGCGATAACCAAGCCTGTTCCCTGAGCTACGGACCGTGAAACAGAAACGTTCTTGAGCGATCAAGAACCCTCGCCCGCCAGGGCGGGGAGTGTCAGTTACTGCCCTTTTCCTGAGACAGGCGAGCAGAGGTGTCATTCACTGCCTGTTTGTTAACACTGCCATCTCCACTCACTGAGCCACTTTCACCCCCGGGCGAAGTATTTACACCGGAAGACGTCTGGTCTTCGGCAGGATCAATGCTCACAGACTTTTTCAGATCATTGATCTGACTTTGAAACTGTTCGCGAGTTTTATGCAACTCTTTCATGACAGCTTCATTGTGCAATTGCTGTTTGATTCCGTCGGCATCAATCTCCCGCTCAAGCTCCTCTTTGACGGACTGAAAACTGCGACGAATTTTGCCCACCCAGTAAGCGGTTGTCCGGATGGCCTGAGGCAGGCGCTCCGGACCCAGCACCACCAGGGCAATTACGGCAACCAATAACAACTCTGTAAAACCTATATCAAGCACAGCGAACTATCACACCTCTCGATCGCCACTCAATTGCCAAAGGGTAGCTGTAGCTCCCCTGCAAGAGGGGATCACACCTGGCTCAAAAGAACAGCTTCCGCCAGAAAACCGGCCTGAAAGCCCTTTTATACAGTCAAGACTGCTTATGCCTGGACTTTTCCAGGTCAGACTCAAGATTACGCTGCTCAACAGAGTCAGCCTTCAGCTCAGCCTTCCCTGAGTTTTTTTCATTATTTTTCTCACCTTCCGACTCTTCATCAGAGCTCAGTGCTTTTTTAAAACCTTTTACTGCACTGCCCAGATCACTGCCTATTCCGCGAAGCTTTTTCGTACCAAAAAGCATCACTACGATCAACAGAATGATCAGCAACTGCCAGATACTGATGCCACCAAAACCCATTTTCTACTCCTTCAGCTCTCCATAAAAGCTGATCAAATAATACACAAAGAGAGGACGCATTACCCCATTCCATCACTAGGCGTGGCTATTTTGCAACAAACGTTCAGGAAAAGTCGGGAAATACAGTTACCCGCGGGATGCTTTCTCTTCTATACCGGAAAGCCCGAAACGACGATCCAGCTCATTCAACACATCAGCAGGCTCAAGCCCAAGATGGGACAGCATGACCATGGTATGGAACCAGAGATCAGCCGTTTCATAAATAACCCCCTCCCGATTATGGTCATATTCTGATGCCTTGGCGGCAATCAGCACTTCTGCTGACTCTTCCCCCACTTTTTTCAGAATATGGTCCAGCCCCTTGCTATGAAGCTGTGCAACATAAGAGGAATCCGGATCAGCTTGCCTGCGGTTGCTTAATACTTCAGTCAATTTTCTGATTATATCGTTCATGTTTTAACCTGTGGGATGATTTACAGCAAAGAAAACAGCCTTTACTGATGTCCATAAATCGTTGCCGGATCCTGCAACACCGGCTCTTCGGTATCCCACGATGCGTCTCCATGGTTATCACTGAGGCGACGATAAAAGCAAGACTTACGTCCTGTGTGACAGGCAATACCACCTGTTTGTTCCACTTTCAGCAGGATCGCATCGCCATCACAGTCAAGGCGGCACTCTACCAGCCGTTGCGTATGGCCAGAGCTTTCGCCTTTGCGCCATAGCCTGCCCCGTGAACGGGACCAGTAAATGGCAACCTGTTCTTTCAGGGTCAGTTCCAGCGATTCCCGATTCATCCAGGCCAACATCAAAACCTCTGCGGTCTTATGATCCTGGGCAATGGCTGTCACCAGGCCATCATCGTTCCATTGAACCTCATCCAACCAGTGAGTTGTTTTCATAACACTATCCAATCATTTTATTTGTTCACATACTGACGCGGCTGATCAGATATCATATCCCTATTTCCCGCAGAGACACGACAACGTTAGCATGCAGGCATTAACACAACAGATTTGGAGAAGATCACCTAAACAACCATTGCCAAATAGCTGTTCACAACACCCTTTATCGTTAGCACGCCGCTCTACCTGGAGAGCATCTTCTCTCATCTGTCTCATGACGTTATTGAGAAAAAGCACATTATTACGGTCAGGAAAAGCTTGTGTAGCCTTCCTCATAGCTTGTGGAGTCTGCCTCATAGCTTCCGAGTAGGACGGCGGGGGCGTAGCACACAGGTGACAAGGCTGGGAAGCAACGACGTCATGCCCCAAGAAACGTCCAGGCACATCTGAACCTGACGCTTCAGTAGCGCCGTAGCCTGGTGGTTGGGTGCCGCTTACAAAACCACCCGGAACCGAATTCATGGGGCAACTCCTGATAGCTGATGGATACCAATATGTTGACCCCCGGTATGAGAAAAAGTTCATGGGCCGATTTGTGGCTGACCCGGGGGTTTTCATAAAAACGGTGCAAGCTGGCAACCTTCTTAGCGAACAACCAGCCAACCACCCATTGCCACAGCCAGTAATCCAACCATTGTCTGATCCAGCAGCTCTTTTTCCACAAAAAAGGCACCTGAAGTCACCATCAACGCCCCGCCTGCCAGAAGTAGCAGAACACCAAAACGCCTCTGCTTTTGCTGGCGTTTTTCCGTCCTCACCTGCTGATGATGCAACGCCTGTTGCTGATCAACCAGGGTTCGCACCGTTGACATCACTCTCTGGGCCATCACGGGAGCACTTAGCAGCCAGTCTGCACTTTGCTCCTTAATATCGCAGAGAATGCCTGTTGGGCTGACCTGGTCTTTCATCCACTTTTCCAGATAGGGCTGAGCCGTGGCCCAGAGATCCAGATCCGGGTATAACTGACGCCCCAGTCCCTCGACATTTAATAATGTCTTCTCCAGCAGCACCAGCTGCGGTTGAACCTGCATATTAAAGCGGCGGGCCACCTGAAAGAGCCTGACCAGCAGCTGGCCGAAGGAGATATCCTTAAGGGGCTTTTCAAAGATCGGTTCACAGACGGTACGAATCGCCGCTTCAAGCTCTCCTACCGGCGTATCCCTGGGCACCCAGCCGGAATCCACATGCAACTGGGCAACCTTGCGGTAGTCGCGCCGAAAGAAAGCCAGCAGGTTACTGGCCAGATAGTGCTGATCTTCCGGCTCAAGCGTACCGATAATGCCACAGTCGATCCCGATATAGCGCGGCTCGGCAGGATTGGTGGTATCAATAAAAATATTGCCCGGATGCATATCCGCATGGAAAAAGCGATCCCGAAACACCTGGGTGAAGAATATTTCAACGCCCCGCTCTGCCAGCTTTTTCATATCCACGTGCTGTGCTTTCATCGTGGCAATATCGGAAACAGGCACCCCGTAAATCCGCTCGACGACCATCACTTTTGTGCGGCAGTAATCCCAGTACACCTGGGGCACAAACAACAGGGGAGAGGTCAGGAAGTTACGTCGCAGCTGCGAACAGTTAGCCGCTTCCCGCAACAGATCAAGCTCATCCAGAATGGTACGTTCATAGTCGGCCACCACTTCCACCGGCCTCAAACGACGAGCGTCTTTTGATAAAGCAATCAGCACGCGGGCAAACAGATACATTAAGCCAATGTCTTTGCGAATCACCTGCTCAATGCCCGGACGAATCACTTTGACCACCACCTCTTCACCGGTATGCAGCTGAGCGGTATGAACCTGGGCAACCGAGGCAGAAGCTAATGGTTCACGATCAAAACGGGCAAACAGGGTATCGACATCACTGCCCAGGCTGGACTCAATAATGCCAATCGCCTCACCGGCGGGAAACGGCGGCACATCATCCTGAAGCCGGGACAACTCATCACTGATATCATCCGGCAACAGGTCCCGCCGGATTGAGAGGATTTGCCCGAACTTGATAAAGATAGGCCCAAGCGCCTCCAAAGAGAGGCGGACACGCTCCCCCCGGGGAGCATTATTGCGGATAACATAGCGCCAGGGCAGCAGAATCAGCAGGCAGCGCAGCCAGAACGGTGAGCGCTCCGAATCAATCAGATTATCCAGCCGGTTACGGGCGACAGCGGCCACAATTTTCAACAAACGGATCAACGTCAGGCCCCCGACTTATGATTTGGCATCAGATGTATTTTTTGCAGGTTGCATGGTTTGCCATTGCTCCTCCAGCCGCTCCATCGACTCAGCCACACACCCCACTTCCTCCGCAAAGCTTTCCACTTCAATCCTTGACGGAATCAGGCGAAGTTCTTCCTGAAGGTATTCCCCGAGGTTGTCCATAACCAGCTGCTGCCCCCGGTGAACATGGTCACCGACGAAGCGGAGCCCCCGGGCCATCATATGCCCGGTGATATCGCCAAAGGTCTGGCAAAGCGGTCTTTCCCAGTCCAGCTCCATCTGCTGGTGAATCTGCTGCAAATCAGCAATCAGCGTCTTATCACCAGAAACACTCAACCCGGGAACATCAGCAAACGGCAGATTCCTGCGCGTCGCCAGTGTGACAAATGCAACGCTGGAACCTGTAAAGGTGGCATCCACCACACATTCACTCTCGGCACCAAGACTACTGGCAAGGCGAATACGGTCATGCTCAAAGTGGACATAACACAACCACTGCGGCGAAGTGCACTGAAAAGCCACCACCTTACCAAACCAGTGCGACAGTTTTTTTATGGTGACCGGATCCAGAGCCAGCAGCGAATTGACCTGACGCTCGAGGGCTGCCAGCAAACCCATCTTGACGACGATATTATCAAAAGAGCTGTCAGAAGAGCTGTTATCAGAGTCGGCCATCAGGGCTTAACTCCCTTATGCAGCGCCACAATGCCGCCGGTCATATTGTGGTAGGCCGTATTGACAAACCCGGCCTCTTTCATCATGCCTTCCAGCGTCTCCTGATCCGGATGCATGCGAATACTTTCAGCCAGATACTGATAACTTTCGGAGTCCCCGGCCACCAGCTTGCCCATCATCGGCAGCAAACTGAACGAATAAGCATCGTAAGCCCTGGTCAGCAATGGATGGTTGGTTTTGGAAAACTCTAGAACCAGCAATCGCCCACCCGGCTTTAACACCCGGCACATAGAGCGAAGTGCCGCATCCTTATCCGTCACATTACGCAGACCAAAAGAGATGGTAATGCAGTCAAAGGTGTTATCCGGGAAAGGCAGGCATTCCGCATTGGCCTGGACAAACTCCATATTGCCAACAATGCCCTGATCAGTCAGTCGATCCCGACCGACGCGCAACATGGACTCATTGATATCCGCCAGCACAACCCGCCCGGTTTCGCCAACGATACGGGAAAACTGCCTGGCCAGATCGCCAGTCCCCCCGGCGATATCCAGCACCACATGACCGGGCCTGGCGGCGGAAAGCTCAATGGTAAAACGCTTCCAGAGCCGGTGAATGCCCATGGACATCAGGTCATTCATCACATCATAGCTACTGGCTACCGAGTGAAAGACACCCGCTACCAGCCCTTCTTTATCACTCTCTGGCACATCACGATAACCAAAGTGCGTCGTGCCATCATGCTTTTGCTTGCCACTGTCAGTCATGATCCTTCCCGGCATTCATTCGATCAATCTTATGGCTGGCTATTGTAAAGGCAAATGACTTATGGCGTAAGCATGAGAACAGGTATCGTCGTCATTACCGGAAAAAACGGCGAATGCTCTCTATGGAACTGCCCTGAAATAACTGCCACATTTTCGATGTTATCCAGCAAAGAAAAGCCTTGCCACGGAGACACGGAGGCACGGAGAAAAGAAAAATCTTTTCCTCTGTGCCTCCGTGTCTCTGTGGCAAACAGAGGTAGTTATTCAGGTAGAATTTCTAACTGGGAGAGAATAAGAGCGAAGTCATGGAATAAGCTTCCGTAATCAACTACCATCACAGCCATTATTTATATTGGTTCTGTCATTACTCATTCTGCCCCATGGACTTCAACCGTATCTCCGGCCTGCGCAGCCACCCCGCCTGGCGACTGTTGCAGGCAGACAGCGCACCGCTGATTATCAGCTTCCTCCACCGTGCCTTTATTGCCACCAACCAACGTTCGGTGGCGGCAGAAGAGCTGGCCACGAAACTGGACGACTACCTGCACCATTTACGGGAAACCACCGGGGAGAACCGGTACCCCAAAAAAGGGCGGGATTATCTCAACAACTGGTCTGCCGGTGAACAAGGGTATTTAAGAAAGTACTACCCACCCGCCAGCATGGGCGATGAACCGCTGTTTGACCTGACCCCCGCCACCGAAAAAGTAATTGAGTGGATTGCCAGTTTTGAGCAGAAACAATTTGTCGGCACCGAGTCCAGACTGCTGACCATTTTCCGGCTACTGCGGGAAATTGCCGATGAGACCGAAACCGACCCCACCCTGCGCATTCAACAATTAGAGCAGGAAAAGGCCGCCATTGAACGACAGATTGCCCAGCTGCGTGAAGGTCATGTCACCCCTCACGACGGCACCCGGATCAAGGAAAAATTCCTGCAGGCAGAGGATACCGCACGGCAACTGTTGTCTGACTTCCGTCAGGTGGAAGAGAACTTCCGGGCACTGGACCGGGGCGTCAGGGAACGGATCACCACCAGCAGCAGCGGTAAGGGCCAGATGCTGGACACCATTTTCTCCGAGCAGGATGCCATTACCGAATCAGACCAGGGGCGCAGCTTCAAGGCATTCTGGAGCTGGCTGATGTCCCCGGTCAGCCAGGATGAATTGCAGGAGACATTGCAAAAAGTCCTCCGGCTGCCGGAAATCAATAGCCTCAACAGTGATAAAGACCCTTTGCTGGACGGCATCCGTTTTCGTCTGCTGGAAGCCGGGGAGAAAGTGAACAGCACCTGCGCCCTGTTAGTGGAACAGTTACGCCGCTATCTGGATGACCAGGCCTGGCTGGAAAACCGCCGGATTATGGAGATTGTCCGGGATATTGAGCAGAACGCCATCACCATTCGCCAGCACCCGCCACCGGATAAACTGTTCACCACACTGTCGCCATTAAAACCGGAAGTGGAGCTGCCCATGGGCCGGGGACTGTTCCGCCCCGCCCTGCGTCCGGTGATTGATGAAGTGCCGGAAGAGGGTCAGGGCGATGTGGACACCAGCGCACTCTATAATCAGCACTATGTGGATGAGCAGGCTCTGAAAAGCCAGATTCGCTTCGCCCTGCAGACCCGGTCACAAATCACCCTGGCAGAACTGCTGGAACTCTACCCGGTGAAAAAAGGGTTAAGTGAAGTGGTCGCCTACTTACATATCGCGGCTGAATCGGATCGGGCGGTAATCAACGCTGAACATAATCAAGCGGTTCAGTGGCTGGACAATACCGGGAACACCAAAGCGGCGTGGATGCCTTCGGTGATTTTTACCCGTTAATGGTTTTTTACCTATTAATAACTTCGTCATAACAAAATGAGCAAGAATGAATCAGCCCCATCACAGGGGAACGCCAATCTGGGTGTCGTTGTGGTCAACCTGATGAAAGGTGTTGTCTATCGGGACCAGAATCCGGCGGTATGGCAACAACTTGAAGAACTTCATGGGCCGGTATTGGACTATGTCCGGGTCATGGGTCTGGACCTGATCCTGGACGAGGCCGAAGGCTACGCTTTTCTCCGGCAACTGGATGAAGAGACCACCGAAGCAGACGACGACAAGACCAAGCTGCCGCGACTGGTGGCCCGTCGCCCCCTTAGTTTTCCGGTCAGCCTGCTCTGCGTACTGCTGCGCAAAAAAATGGTGGAACAGGACGCCAGCGGTGGTGATGCCCGGCTGATCCTGAACCGTGAACAGATCGTTGAGATGATGCGGGTGTTCCTGCCGGACCGGGCCAATGAAGCCCGACTGTTTGACCAGATCGATACCCACATCAATAAAGTGGCCGAATTTGGCTTCCTGAAAAAACTGTCCGGCAATCCCCCCGCCTGGGAAGTACGACGCATCATCAAGGCACTGGTGGATGCCGACTGGCTGGCCGATTTTAACGACAAACTCAAGGTATACCGGGACCATGCAGACACACTCGTTTGATTTTTCCGACAGCACAAAACGGGCAGGCTTTCGCCTGGCAGCCCTGGAAGTGCTGAACTGGGGAACCTTTCACAAAAAAATCTGGGTCGCCACCCCCGGTGGTGATAACAGCCTGCTGACCGGGGATATCGGTTCCGGTAAATCCACCCTGGTGGACGGTCTCACCACCCTGTTGGTCCCCAGCCAGAAAATCACCTATAACAAGGCGGCGGGTGCGGAAACCAAAGAGCGCAACCTCACCTCCTATGTGCGCGGGTACTACAAAAGCGCCAAAGATGACGACACCCTCAGCGCCAAGGCAGTGGCCCTGCGCGACCATAACAGCTACAGCGTCTTGCTGGCCCGTTTTGTCAACGAAGGGTTTGACCAGACCATCACCCTGGCCCAGGTATTCTGGAGCCGGGATAACAGCAATACGCCGGAGCGCTTCTATCTGGTGGCACGCAAACCGTTATCCATTGCCAAACACTTCAGCGGCTTTGGCAGTGATATTGGTGACCTGAAAAAAAAGTTGAAACGAAAGGAGCACATCAAGCTGTTTGACAGTTTCAGTCAGTACCAGGCCGAGTTCCGCCGCCAGATGGGCATTGACAACGACCAGGCTTTAGAGCTTCTTTATCAAACCGTCTCCATGAAATCCGTGGGCAACCTGACCGAGTTTGTCCGCAGCCACATGCTGGAAAGCACCGATGCCGAAGAGAAAGTCAACGAACTCAGTCGTCAGTTTGACAACCTTAACCGGGCGCACGAGGCGGTACTGAAAGCTCGCCAGCAAATTGACCGCCTCGCCCCCATGATTGACAACTGCAACCAGTATGAAAGCATTGAGACAAGCATTGCGGCCCTGCGCCAGTCCAGGGAAGCGCTGTACGGATTTTTTGCCGATAAAAAAATCACACTGCTGACGGAGCGCATCCAACGCCGGGAACAGGAACAGCAAAAACTCGAATCCCGCCTGCAGGAGCTGCGTCTGTCCATTGATGACCTGCGCACTACCAGCCGTGAACTGGAACGGGCCATTGACCAGAATGGCGGCCAGCGCCTCAGTGAACTGAAAACGGAACTGGAACGACTGGGGCGGGAACGGAACCGCATCGCCAAAGCCTGTGATGATTACCAGACACTGTGCAACATCCTGGAATTCTCCCAACCTGCAGACGACGATGGCTTTTTTCATAACCGGCAGCAGGCTGAAACCGGGCTGGAATCCCTGGACAAACAGCAGGCCGATCTGCAAAACCAGCAAGTGGAACACCGCGTTGAGTTCCAGAAACTGCGCAGTCAGCACGATGAACTGGAAGCAGAGATTGCCTCGCTGAAAAGTCGTCAGTCCAATATCCCCAGCCGCAACCTGGCCATTCGTCAGGCCCTGAGTGAATCCCTCAACCTGCCGGAATCCACCCTGCCCTTTGCCGGTGAACTCCTCCAGGTTCGTGAAGAAGACAAACACTGGGAAGGGGCGGTTGAACGAGTACTCCATAATTTTGCCCTGAGCCTGCTGGTGCCCGATGAGCACTACCAGTCCGTTGCCGACTATGTAGATCGCACTCACCTCAAGGGACGCCTGGTCTATTACCGGGTTCGCCAGCCCGCCCGCGCCACGACCGATACCCTTGACCCGCGTTCCCTGTGCCGCAAGGTCTCGATCAAAACCGACAGCCAGTTTTACAGCTGGCTTGAGCATGAACTGTCCCAGCGCTTTGACTATATCTGTTGCGACCAGATGGCCGACTTCCGCCGGGAGGTACGGGCCATCACCACCGCCGGACAGATCAAAAGTGGCGGCAGCCGCCATGAAAAAGACGACCGTTACCGTATTGATGACCGTTCCCGTTTTGTCCTGGGCTGGAGTAACCGGGAAAAAATCTTCACCCTGGAAGCCACCCGTAAACAGTTGGAAGCCGACATTCAGAAATCCGCCAGCGCTGAGATCCAGCTCAACCAGCAGATCAACCAGCTGAACCAACGGCAGTTGGATCTGAAGCTGCTGCTGAAATATGCTGACTTTGCCGAAATCAACTGGCAGCCCCTGGCCATCCAGATCAACAGCCTGGAACAGGAAAAGCAGCAGCTTGAAACCGGCTCGGACATCCTTCGCACCCTGCGCGAACGCCTGGAACGTTGTGAAGCAGCTACTCGTGAAAAAGAGGAACAGGAGCGTAAACTGACCAGGGAGTCTGGTACCGCTGCAGAGAAACTGAAACAGGATCACAAACTGCTGAAGTTATCTGAACAACAGCTATCAGAGCTTCCGGAAACCGCCCGGGAGTCATGCTTTCCCACGCTTGCCGAAATGGAACAGGAAGCCCTGGGGGACAAAAAAATCACCATTGAAAACTGCGACAGCTCCCAATCCACCATGCGCAGCTGGCTGCAGCATCGCCTGGATAGCCGGGAGAAAAAGTCCCGGGAACTGGCGGCCCGGATTACCGGGCAGATGGCGGACTATAAAAACGCCTACCCCCAGGAAACCCGCGAAGTGGACGCCTCCATGGGCTCCGTTGCGGAATTCACCGCCATGCTGGAAACCCTGCAAGGGGAAGACCTGCCCCGCCATGAGCAACGTTTTAAACAGATGCTCAATGAAGGCACCATCCACAACATGGCCATGTTCCAGAACTGGCTGGATCATCAGCAACAAACCATTCGGGATAAAATCGCCACCATTAACCGCTCCCTGGCCGCCATTGACTACAGCGAAGGCACCTATATACGACTTGTGGCGGACAATCACCGGGACCCGGAGATCAACCAGTTCAAAATCGACCTGAGAAACTGCCTCGGCGATACACTGACCGCCGATAACAGCGATGATGCCTATGCGGAAAACAAGTTCCTGCAGGTGAAAACCATTGTCGAACGATTTAATGGCCGGGAGGGCCAGAGCGAGCTGGACAAACGCTGGACCCGGAAAGTCACCGATGTGCGCAACTGGTTCCTGTTCAATGCTTCGGAACGCTACCGGGAAGATGACTCGGAAAAAGAGTTCTATTCCGATGCCGGTGGCAAATCCGGTGGGCAAAAGGAGAAACTGGCTTACACCATCCTGGCGGCAGCACTGGCCTACCAGCTGGGTCTGGAGTGGGGAGAAAACCACTCCCGTTCCTTCCGCTTTGTTATGATCGATGAAGCCTTTGGCCGGGGTTCTGACGAGTCCGCCCGCTACGGGCTGGAGCTGTTTCGCCGGTTGAATCTGCAACTATTGATTGTCACCCCCCTGCAGAAGATTCATGTGATTGAGGATTATGTGAACTCTGTCCACTTTGTTCATAACCAGGGCGGGAACCACTCGATGCTCCGGAATCTGACCATTGAACAATACCGACAGGAGAAACAGCAGGAGCAGGAGCGCCTGCTTAAGGAAACCATAAGCCAAAACCGGGCAGAAGCCATCAGCTAAATGATTACTCTCACCGAACTGCAGAAAAAATCCCTGCGCCCCTGGAGTTCCGGGGCGTTTTTGAGAAGTGTGTTGCAGGGGGAATCCCTGTTCCCGATGGAAATCACGTTTCGCAAGCCTTCCGGCAAAGTACTCAGCCAGGAGTTTGCCAGGGTTCGGGACTGGATCGCTCTGTTACACAGCAACAGTCAGGCGGTAAAAGGCAGTGGTTATAGGCTGGATTATCGCAGCATCAACCATCAGCAGCTCGGTACCCAGCGCATCCCCCAGCGCATTGTGTTTGAACACCGTGAAGACTGGCTGGGTTTTATCGGCAAGATCAAAGCCTTTCGCCAGTTTGATGAACTGGCGGGCACAACCAGACGACAGTTGCCAGAATTAATGCCCTGGCTGCAGGAAAAGCCGTTAAAAGCCCTGGAGTTGGTGGACAGCTGGCCACGGTTGCTGAAGGTCTGCCGATATTTTCAGCTGAACCCAAAACCGGGGCGTTACATCCGCCAGTTGGATATTCAGAGTGTTGACAGCAAATTTATTGAAAATAACAAGGGCATTCTCTCGGAGTTGCTGAGCCTGGCCCTTGAACCGGAGGATTTTGATGGGACCATCGCCGGGCTGGCAGAAAACGGTTTTGAACGCCGCTTTGGTTTACGGTTTGATGAGCCACTGGTGCGCTACCGGTTATTGGATCATCCCGGCCCGGTGACGGATATCACGGTTCCGGTGTCGCAATTTATAGATCCGGGAACCAGCAAGGTGTTTATCACGGAAAACAAGGTCAATGGCCTTGCCTTTCCACCGGTACCGGATGCCATTGTCATTTTTGGGCTGGGCTATGGTATTCAGTCATTGTCCTCCATTAGCTGGCTGAAGGAAAAAGAGATTATCTACTGGGGGGATATTGACACCCACGGGTTTGCCATTCTCTCCCGTCTGCGCCAGCATTTTCCGCAAGTCCGATCCCTTTTGATGGACGAGGCCACCCTGCAAGCGCATTTGGCAATGTGTACAGAGGAAATGGACAGTAAGCGTTTTACTGGTGAACTGAGGGGACTGACCCCGGATGAATCGCCAATGTTTGTGGCTCTGAAAGATAACACCTTCGGGAAAAACCTGCGTCTGGAACAGGAGCGTATCGGTTATGGCTGGCTGTTGGATGCCCTTTGACTGGTGATAGCATTAGCAGCGAAAATCTCCCGGCTTGCTCCACTGCAATCCTGTACAGGGACTGTACAGGATCCATCCTACAGGGAGGTGAATGCCCGGCAAGATGGCTCTCACTGCAAGGTGGGTTTCGTACAATCCCTGTACGGAAAAAAATAAAAAGGACACCCATTTTTCAAAAAGAAGAAAATAAAAAAAATAAAAAGGACACCCACTTTTCAAAAAGTGAGGAGAGTACATCATTTATTCATTTTTTAAATGATAGTATTGATCATTGTAGGAATTTCTCATTCATACCAAACAGGAAGCATATAAAAAGCACTCAGCAACAGCCAGATAGAAGACATTATCAAGACAAGATCATTCAGAAAATTCTGGCCACATTAAAGTAAATGAAAATACGTTGATCAGGCAGGGTAGAGAGCACCGCTCACAGACATCCCATGAACCCAGCATTTTCCGGTGCTTTCTGCATAAGCCTTCAGTGAAGCCAGCTTGCCGACTGCGCGGTGAAAACGATTATTCCAGCGCATAGTCTCCAGCCATTCTTTTGGGTCAATACCCAAGCGCTCCAGGATAGGTGGTACATCGTCAGTTATACGACCATGCTTTCCTTTTCGGACAATTCGGCCAGACCAGTCAACCAGTTCA
>NZ_PJPV01000079.1 GCF_002864045.1 Endozoicomonas acroporae | reverse complement strand
ATGAACAAGCCAAAGAACGCCACCCAGAGCGCTGGGGAAAGAGGTCAACAAGGAACTGGGATCTGGCTGATGAAGTCTGGTTGAATCCCGACAGGCCTGCTGATGATCAACTAAGCAAAGCCGCTTAAGTTGAGGCGACAACTATGTTGACAAACACCGGGAGTCAGGCAATGAAAATAGGGAAGTTATTACCAGACAATTCCTAAGAAGGTGCTTTTGGAAAATACCGAAAATTACTGGATTGATTAGTTGTTGTTAGTATGGGAACTAAATTCTGAAATTTTACTCTAACGGAGAGCTTTTATCACAGTGTGCTAAGCGATGCCCTGATTAATTATGTAATATGGAATTTTAATGGAAACTACAAGTCAACCTTTTAGCATCCTATGTTGCTGTACTAATTTTAGAGAATGCCCAAATCGCCCCAGCAATTCCGAGCAAAATGAGTGCAGAAGCGCAGGATACCGGAAAATACAAATTACAGAACGCGTCAACAATCTTAGTATCGGTGAACGTTTCGGTGAACGTGTCAGTAAACGTTTCGATGAACGTGTCAGTAAACATAGCCTCGACATGAACCCAGAGGAAAATAATCATCATCATGTTCCTCATATTCGGGTACCCAGCGATTTACATGATGAATTTATTTTAATACAAAGCACCAGAGAAGTTAAGAATCTGCAACGTTTTCATGAGGCTATCAATTTGAATACAGGGTTTTGGGGTATTGAACCAGAAAGAAAACAAAAAATAATAGAAGAACTGTTGAAAGAATATCGTAGTTCTAACTGGGTGAATATGGCAATCATGTATGGCTACCTTGATGTACTTAAGTATTTTATCAACAAAGGGGAAGAAATTAATAAAGTTGGCTCCTCCTCCCACATCTGGAAAGCCGTTTCTCATGGACAATTGGAAATCGTGGAATATCTGATTGATCTCGGACTCAAAGACAAAGACAAGTCCTTCTTCATCCATGACGAAGGAACTGAAAATGAGGGACTTATCCACGGAGCAGTTCTATCATCAAATATGGATGAGGATACAGCCTGCAGAATGATCGAGCTTCTTCTGAGCAAGGGAGAAGATCCTGATGGTTGTGATGTGGTTACTCCTCTCAACAGGGCAATGGAGTTAAATAAACTACGCATTGCCAGACTCTTGAGTAAAAGAAGCAACCTTAAGAGATATGGCTTATTGTCCGTGAGTGAGAAAAAAGAGTTTGACTGTTTAATGGAATTGCAAAACGCAATTGAAATCAAAAAGGAATCAGACATCAAACCACTATGTAAGAAATTACGTTTAGACTCTGCTACAGCGATGCAAATGGCATCCAGGCACGGATTCCTTGAAGTTCTCAATTATTTTGTTGGCCAAGGAAAAAAAGTTTGCAAAAAATCTTTCGAGGCCCCTATCTGGTCAGCGGTTTCTCATGGACACTTTGATATTGTGAAATATCTGACTGACCCAAAGCTCAACGACAGGAAAAAAAATTATTACAAACCTGTTCAGAAAAGCGGTATCGATGCACTTATCAATGCTGCAGTTCAATCAAGATGGATGGATGAGCAGGCAGCCTGTAGGATAATCCGTCTTCTCCTAGACAGAGGGCAGCCTGTCAATGGCCATGGCAAATACACCCCTCTGGACCAGGCAGAGGAGCTTAATAAAACGGTGATTGTTGATTTTTTAAAGAAAAAAGGTGGTCTTTACAAACAGCAGCCTGAAGAAAGCGTTTGTGACGATATGCCTGCACCGCCTCATGATGATCCTGCTGAGCCTAAGGGAGCTTGTGGCTATTCTCCAACACCGTCAGCACCTCCGGCTGATCCTGAGGGAGATTATGGCTATTCCCCAACACCATCAGCTCCTCCGGCTGATCCTGAGGGAGATGGCTATTTTCCAATGCCGCCAGCTCCTCCTGAGTATGATTCTTTAGATTATCGGTTATACCCTCCGGGTACACAGAATTTTGATGATCCGCCTCCAAGTTATGAGGAGTCAATGAGAATGGAAAAGAACTCCGAATAAAAATTGTCTCGTTCCCAGGCTGGAGAGGTTGTCGCAAAAGACAGTCGCAAAAGACAGATTTAAACGACTTTCGCGACAGCCTCTGCGGTGTGGGAACGAGCCACTCTCTGTGCTCATTATTCTTAACGCTTGATGGCAATGGTAAGCCCATCGGAAACAGGCAGTATCATCATATCCACACGATCATCGTCGTGAATTTTCCGGTTTAATGCTTTCAGGGCAGCAGTGTCTTCATCGCTTACGTCTGCATCAGCTACTCTCCCGCTCCACAGCACGTTATCGATAAGAATCAGCCCACCAGGGCGAATAAGCTGCAGGCATTGTTCGTAATAAACGTCATACCCCGTTTTATCCGCATCAATAAAGGCCATATCAAACTGATTCAGTTCGCCATTTCTGAGCAGTTGATCCAGGGTTTCAGACGCCGGAGCCAGGTGAAGTTTGATCCGCTCAGAGACGCCGGCTTTTTCCCAGAAGGGTTTGGCTATGTCGGTATACTCAATGCTGATATCACAGGCAATCAGCTCCCCATCATCGGGCAGCGCCAGGGCAACAGAGAGCGCACTGTAACCGGTGAAAACACCAATTTCGATGGTTCTGCGGGCATTGGATAGTTTTGCCAGCATGGCCATAAGCTGCCCTTGCTCGGCAGAGATTTGCATCATTCGGTAGCGATGGTGGCTGGTCAATTCCCGCAACTCTTTTAATGCCGGGTGCTCACGCAGACCAACGTTATAAATATATTGATAGAGCGTATCATTGAGTTGCAGGGTTTCAGTGGACATTGGTGGGGGACTCCGTTTAATTCCTGAGAAAAAATACATCAAAGATATGGTTGTTATTGCTGACTATTAAGTCAGGAATGAAGCCTGAAAATGAGTGGTTTTTATTCATTGTTATCATTCTACTGTGGCAATCGCTTACTCTTGACAATCATATAACATTTTATTCGTTGATACCTTTAATGTGCTATGTAAAAATTTTAAGCACAGGCCAGCTTAAAAATGTCAATATAACTATTTTTAGAAGTGGTTTTATAGCCAGACAAAACAAGAGAGGCGGCCCCTGATTATGGCAACATTACTGTTTTACAATGAGCCGGCATTTCTCAACCGGGAAGTGCATAAGACCCTTAAGTTCAAGGCATCTGACGACTACTCTTTCACCGAAGAGGTAAACTCTGTACCACTGACCGGTATCGAGTTTTTTGAAGCCAGCCGTGATATGCCAGTGCTCTTCAGTAAGGATGAGCAGGGTAACTTTTTCCCCCTTGCCCTGCTTTCGCTGATGGATGCAGGGCATAAGCACCTGGGTAAGGCGGGCAGCTGGAGTGACAGCTATATTCCTGCTTTTATCCGCCGTTATCCTTTCGCCCTGACCGATGAAGGCACTGTTTGCTTTGATCAGAAAGCCAGTCAGTTTGCTGGTGAAGAAGGTGAAGCACTTTTCAGTGATGACGGTGAAAATACAGAAACATTGAATAACATTATTCAATTTCTCAATAACTATGATCAGCAGTATAAGAATACCCTTGATTATTGTAATGAATTAAAAGCGCTTGATCTGTTATCTCCGTTTAATCTCCAGATTCTCCTGGAGAAGGATAAGCCCCTAAGACTCGAAGGGTTATTAGTTATTGATGAGAAAAAACTGAATTCCATTCCGGAAGAAAAAGTGAAAAGCTGGTTTGATTCCGGTTGGCTGGCGTGGACCTATGCACACTTACACTCTCTGGGTGCATTAAACCGTCTTGTTAAACGACAGAAAACAAAACTGTAATATCCATGACCACTTGTGGTTTTAACATTGAAAGGGACTTCAATAGTGAAAAAACTCCTACAGATGGCCGTTTTGGCATTAAGTCAATTAGTTTTAGTATTTGCTGTAAGCGTCAGTGCGCATCCTGAAAAGACGAGTAACTATTCAGGAATAAAAATTGTTGGTGGTGATGAGCTTTCTCCGTTTTCCCGTCCTTATATGGCGTCATTAAGAGTATTGAGAGAGGTTCATTTTTGTGGCGGGGCCTACATTGGTGGCAAGTATGTCCTGACGGCTGCCCATTGCGTCGAAGACATTCAGGATTATGCCGAATTTATTTCCGTCTGGTTGGGGGGGCATAAACTGAGTGAACCGGACACTGGCCGTTTCTACCGGGTGGCAAGATTTTATATACATCCAGACTATAACGATGAAACCATCGATAGCGATATTGCCATTATTGAATTAGAGCAGGACGTTGAGGGTATTGAACCTGTTCGTCTGATTTCTGAAGAACACTTTGCAGGCATTAGTAAAGGTTCAGTATTTGAGGTGATGGGCTGGGGAACCCTTGGGTATGAGAAGGGACAACCAGACACGCTGCACATGGTTCAGGTGCCCTATGTGGAGAGGGAGCTTTGTAACTCCGAGCAACATTATGACGGCGCTATTACCAAAAATATGCTGTGTGCTGGTTTTGATGAAGGAGGCAAAGACTCCTGTCAGGGCGACAGTGGTGGTCCCATGGTTTATAACCACCAGGGTACCTGGTATCAGCTGGGTGTCGTGAGTTGGGGCTACGGCTGCGCTGAGCCGGGTTACCCGGGAGTCTATACCAACATCGTTGAACTGTTGGGTTGGGTAAGGAATACAGTGCCTGATATTTGAGTTCAGTACTCGTCACGTCGGAGCGCAGAAAGTCAGTGGTTTGGGAAAAGATTAACAAGAATAATTAACGGCAGCTTACGTTCAGTAAGCCGCCAAAACCACCCGATTATTTACTATTCCAAACCTTCTCAGCATAGTCAGCAATAGACCGGTCCGAAGAGAATCGACCCAGTCGTGCGGTATTCAGCACCGCCTTGCGCCACCAGAGCCTTGGCTTACGGAAAGTGTCGGACACTTTCTGCTGAGCTTCGCGATAACTTTCAAAGTCAGCCAGAGCCATAAACTGGTCACGATGCATCAGATCTTCTGCAACGGGTTTCAGCAGGTCGGGCTTGTGCTGGCAGAAGGAACCATTCATCAGGGCGTCAATGGCCCGTTTCAGTACCGGATTACTCTCATAATAATGGTATGGGTTGTAACCCTGCTGCTGCAGTTCGGCAATCTCATCGACGGTTTTTCCGAAGATAAAGATGTTCTCATCGCCCACCGCTTCGGCAATCTCCACGTTGGCTCCGTCCAGTGTCCCAATGGTCATTGCACCATTCAGGCCCAGCTTCATATTGCCGGTACCGGAGGCTTCAAAACCGGCAGTGGAGATCTGCTCGGAAAGATCGGCGGCAGGAATGATCTGTTCCGCCAGGGTGACGCGATAATCCGGCAGGAATACCACTTTCAGGCGGTCATCCAAACGACGATCGTTGTTAATTACCTGGGCGACCTTGTTGATGGCCAGAATAATCTGCTTGGCCATTACATAACCTGGTGCGGCTTTAGCGCCAAAAATAAAGACCCGTGGGGTATGTTCGGCATCCGGGTTATCGAGCATTTCGTGATACAGGCTGATGATGTGCAACAGGTTTAACTGCTGACGCTTGTACTCGTGCAGTCGCTTAATCTGAACATCGAACAGCGCATTGGGGTTAACAGTGACCTTGCACTCTTTCTCAATCAACCGTGCCAGTCGCTCCTTGTTTTTGAAACGGACATTGGCAAAGGCATCGAGAAAATCGGAAGATTCCGACAGTGGTGTCAGTTTTTCCAGCTGGTCCAGGTCAGTACGCCACTCTTTGCCGATATTTCGATCCAGCAGTCGTGCCAGGCCCGGGTTACAGTGAGCCAGCCAGCGTCTTGGGGTTACACCGTTGGTGACGTTGACCAGCTTGCCGGGATACAGGGCGTCAAACTCGGGGAACAGATTGGCTTTAACCAGCCCACTGTGCAGCGCGGCAACACCATTGACCCGACGACTGCCAATCACCGACAGGTTGGCCATGCGGATCATGCGATCACCGTTGTCCAGCTCTTCGAAGATGCTGACTTTCTTGATGATCTCTACATTGTCGCCCCATTGTTCTTTAGCCTCTCCGTTCAGGAAGACGTAGTTGATCATCTCAATGATCTGCAAGTGTCTTGGAAGAACACGGTCCAGCAGGGAGGCAGACCATTTCTCCAGGGCTTCTGGCAACAGGGTGTGATTGGTGTAGTGGCACATTTCCTGAGTGATGGCCCAGGCCTGATTCCAGACCATGCCTTCTTCGTCCATCAGCAGGCGCATCAATTCCGGAATGGCGATCGCCGGGTGGGTGTCGTTCAACTGCAGTGCGTAGTGTTTTGCCAGACTGCTTAATGGCAGGCCACGCTGCTTATGTTGGCGGATAATGTCTTTGAGCGAGCAGGCCGTGAAGAAGTACTGCTGGATCAGTCGCAGATCTTTACCCTGAGGCGTTGAGTCTTCAGGGTACAAGACACCGGAAATGGTATCGCCATCCACCAGGTTACGGCAGGCTTCCAGATATTCACCCTGGTTGTATTTATCCAGATCGATAGGATAGGCACCCACCAGGCTTTCCCAGAGACGGAGGCGGTTTACATAGTTTCCGCCAAAGGATGGAATGGTGATATCCCAGGGCACACCGAAGAGCTTCTTGCCAGGCACCCAGTGGTTATTGCCATCGTTGTCCATTTCCATATGACCGAACAGGCCAATTTCAACAGTCTCGGATGGACGACAGGTTTCCCACGGGCTGCCAAATTCACGCCAGACATCCGGCTTCTCTTTCTGGTAACCATCCACAAAGATCTGACGAAACAGACCATAGCGGTAGTTGATGCCGTACCCGGTGGCTGGAATATGCTGGTTGGCCAGAGAGTCCATAAAACAGGCGGCCAGACGACCCAGACCACCGTTGCCCAGGGACATGTCACGCTCCTGATCCAGAACATCAGAAATGCGTACGCCGCGGGATTGCAGCAGGTTGGCTGCGGTTTCGTAAAGTCCAAGGTTCATCAGGGCATCACCCAGCAGGCGTCCCATCAGAAATTCCATGGAGAGGTAGCAGACATGACGTTGCGGTTTTGTCTCGTTGGTGACGCTCAGGCTACTTTCCTGAAGCTGGTCCAGATTAATGTCACGGAGTACCAGAGAGAGGGCCTGCCACCAGTCGCGATGTGTGGCTTGCTTCGGGGTAGTGCCCAGTTCACGACGCAGGTGTTTTTCAAGCTCTGTGGTAAATGCTTTCTGATCCATGTGATGCGTATCACTCTTGTTGTGCTATCAGGTTGGCTTTTTCGCTGATGATCTGTTTCAGCGGGTTTGCAAAAGAACCCTAGTGTAATGGAAAAAGATGGCTTGTTGTTTTGTAAACGCTTTCAGTCTTTATGCTGATTGAATTGTTTTAAAAGATGGGGCCACACACCACCGACTATGTGTTGTTGTTTAATAAATAAACATCAATGTGACAAAGTGAAAAACAGGCGTCAAGTGGAATTAATTTCACCTTTTGTGGATTGTTGTAAACCTCTGAAAACGATTACAACGGTGTAGATCGGTGAATAAAAACTGCTGTAAATCAATATATTTGAACTATTCAAAGAGATAATAGCCCGCGACTTATGCGCTGTGCCGTTAAAAAAAGCAGGAAAAATAGTGACTTGGTTTTGACAAGCTTTTGCAGCGGTTAATGGCCTTTAATCAACCACTGAAAGAAGTCTTGGAATAATGGAACATAAATTTCAAAAACTGTGCCTGGCCGCAGTGATATCCAGCGCTGTGCTGCTGATGACGGGTTGTAAAGACGATGACCGAAGTTCAGTCACTCCGCCTGTCACACCACCCACTGGGGATGTACAGCTGAAAAGCAATCAGGTGGCCATTTATTACAAACGTGACGGTGATGCAGCCCGTAGTGCCGAAGATTATCAAGGCTGGGGGCTGCACCTGTGGGATAATGATGGTGCAAATGATTTGGCAGAAGGCGTTTCCACAGGGTGGCCTGAGCGGTTAAGGGCCTCTGGCGTGCATGAAACCAAAGGTGCCTATTACATTATTGATTTGAATGCTGATCGTAATGACAAACAGGCATTCAGTTTTATTATGCATAACGGCCAGGATGATAAGAACTGTCCTGAAGATTTGGTTTACAGTGTCAGTGACAATGGTCAAGACGTCTACACCGTGCAAAACAGCTGTGAAATCATGGACGATTTCGAAGAAGGTTTGGATTTAGCGCCAAATCAAGTGGCGATTTATTACTTCCGTAAAGATGGTGGTCATGCCAATTGGGGGCTGCATTTGTGGAGTAATGACGGCCATTTAGCGGAAGGTCAGGCAACAGATTGGTCAGAGGGCCCGAAAATGCCTGACGGTGAGCATGAAACCAAGGGCGCTTATTACATCATCGATTTGGCCACAGAGCGAAATGATGAACAGACTTTTAGTTTTATTATTCGTGATCAAAGTGGCAACAAAGACTGCGGTGACCGGGTATATAGCTTGAAAGACAATGGCAAAGATGCTTATACCATGCAGGGTACTTGTGAAGTCAGCGATAACCCGCTGCCATTGACGCTGCTGGAAAACGCTGCGGCCCACTTCCTGGATAAGCCTGCCCTGGTCTGGAATGCACCAGCAGGTGCAGAAACCGTTGAGTTAGTGAGTTCCGCCACCGGAGGCATCAAGGATAACGCAGACAATACCGATCTGGACGGTGAAGGTTTAGGGCGTATTACCCTGGTAGCGGATGGAATTTTGTCTACGGATGTGTTCTCACCTTACCCTGCCTTTGGCGGTATGCAGAAGTGGAAACTGCCGGAAAGCGTTACCGAAGCACAGTTCAAAGCCTTGTTAAAAGGCCAGCTGGTTGTCCTGGCTAAAGATCAGAATGGTATTGGCATGGCGGCTACCCGCCTCCAGTTCCCGTTTGCACTGGATGGTCTCTACTTCAACGAAACCAACCTGAAAAACGAGAAACTGGGTGCTTCTTTCGAGGAGGAAAACGTTTCCATTCGTCTGTGGGCACCCACAGCCCGGAAAGTGACCCTGCAAGTAGCGCAAACCGGTGGCTGGGATGCAAAAGTACAAGACCTCTCCATGCAATACGATGAGACAACCGGGGTTTGGCATCATACTGATACCAAGGCTGTGTTGGATCGTAAATTTTACCGCTACCAAATAGAAGTCTATCGTCGTGACACGGATAAAGTGGAAACGGTAACGGTTACTGACCCTTATTCATTAAACGTGTCTGCAGACGGTGCCTTTACTCACATCGTTAACCTTAATGATGCTGATACCCAGCCGAGTGGCTGGAGCGGAGTCGGTACTGACAGTGGCCTGAGTGATACGCAACGCCCGGAAAATATTGTCGTTTATGAGGCTCATATCCGTGATATCAGTAACTCCGATAAGGCAGCTATGGGTGTAGATCTGGCAAACAACGGTAAGTACAAAGCCTTCGCCGAAGACAATCGTGCCAGCATGACGCATCTGCGTGAACTGGCGCAGGATGGCATGACCTACTTCCAGGTATTGCCAGCATTTGATATCGCCACCGTCAATGAAGCGCCAGAAAAAGTAGCCAACCTTGGCGATGATTTCGACAAGCTCTGTGAACTGAATCCAGCCGTTAAGGATGATGCTGATTTTGGTGGATATTGCGGCGGTTCAGAGACCATTGGTCAGGTCTTTGAAGCAATTAAAGACGACGATGAAAAACCGCAGGCGCTGAACAACTATCTTCGCATGCACGACAGCTTCAACTGGGGCTACGACCCATTCCATTACACCGTACCGGAAGGCAGCTATGCTTCCAGCCCGGATGGTGTAGCTCGTATTAAAGAGTTCCGCGAAATGGTGGTGGCTCTCGACAGTATGGGGCTGCGTGTTGCCATGGACGTGGTATACAACCACACCAACGCCGCCGGTATTGCGCCAAAGTCGGTTCTGGATAAGATCGTACCGGACTACTACCAGCGCCTGGACATCACCACCGGTGCGGTTGAAACCAGCTCTTGCTGCGCAAACACCGCCAGTGAACAGAAGATGATGGCCAAGCTGATGGAAGACTCTCTGGCGGTCTGGACCGAAGACTACAAAGTGGATGCTTACCGCTTTGACCTGATGGGCCTGCACCTGAAACAGAACATGGTGGCTATCAGGGATCAGCTGACAGCCAAAAACCCGGCCATGTACCTCTATGGTGAAGGCTGGACCATGGGCTTTGGCGGTGGTGCCAGTGATGGTGACAAAACGGCAACCCAGGTGAATATGGCTGGAACAGGCATTGGTACCTTCAGCGACCGATTGCGCGATGCGGTTCGCGGTGGTGGTCCATTCGATGGCGGCAATGATATCCGTAAAAATCAGGGTTTTGGCAGTGGTGCCTGGGAAGTTCCTAATGAGCTGAATGCCACGCCTGATGAAAATGCGTTGAAAAACCAGATGGACCTGATCCGCGTGGGATTGGCTGGCAACCTGGCGGATTACACCTTAACCAACTACAAAGGGCAGTCAGTAAAAGGCTCCGAAGTTGACTACAACGGTGCGCCCGGTGGTTACACCGCCAATCCAATGGAAAACGTTGGTTATGTATCCAAACATGATAATCAGACGCTATGGGACAACCACCAGTACAAGCTGGCCGAGTCGCTGACCTCCAGGGAGCGGACCCAGATGCAGATTCTGTCTCAGGCACTACCGATTCTCAGTCAGGGGGTACCATTCATCCACATGGGTGCAGAGCTGATGCGTTCCAAGTCCATGCAGCGGGACAGTTACGACTCTGGCGATTGGTTCAACCGCGTGAACTTTGATCTGGACGATGAAAACTGGAATAACAACTGGAATGTTGGCCTGCCAAGAGCGGACAAAGACGGTTCCAACTGGCCGCTGATTCGCACCATCAATGCCAATGGGAAGGCCCTGCCAACAGCAGACGATGCTCAGCTATCTGTGGATATGATGCGTGAGTATCTATCCATCCGTAAGGACAGCGGCCTGTTCCAGCTGCAGACGGCAGAAGACGTGCAGAAGGTGGTCAAGTTCTACAACACCGGCGCCGGGCAGGTGGGTGGCGTGATCGTTATGGAGTTGGATAACACTGACGATACCGTGGCTGGTGATTATGAAAGTATCGTCGTTATGATCAACGCTACGGCCGAAGCGAAAAGCTATCCCGTTGCGCATGCTACCGGCTATGGTTTACACACAAAGCATCAAAACTTTGGTGAAGGCAAAGCCTACGGCGCTGCAACGTTTGCTGATGGTGTATTCAACGTGCCAGCACGTAGCGTCGCAGTTTTTGTCAAAGGCACCCAGACTCAATAAATAGCTGAAAGACCGGGGGCGAGGCAGAATGCGTCGACCCCTGTTTCATTTGCAATATTTCACACCACGTTCTCATTGTGGGAACGTATTGCAACGCTGGCCAGAAATGAACAGCCTTTTTCAGTATCTAACCTTACCAACCGGAGGAACCAATGACGAAGCCAAAAGCATTGGCCGTGGCCATCTCAGCGTTTTCTGCCTTGCTGATAACTGGCTGTGCCAGTCAGTCATCTGATACAGCGTCTAAGGCCAACACCCGCCTGACACCTGCCTATGAGTGCAGTGCCAGCACTCATGCAAAAGCCAACGACTTGAGAATCTACCAGATTATGGTCGAAAGCTTTGTGGATGGCGAAAAAGGAACCGGTCATGGCACCGGTTACGGTACCAGCCATCACCAGGGGGATTTGCAGGGTATTATTGATTCGCTGGACTACATCAAGTCTCTGGGTATGAATGCCATCTGGATGACACCGATCTTCAACTCGGAACCTGTCCCGGGGCAGGTACACTGGGATGACCGACTGGATGCTACTGGTTATTTTGCCACGGATTATTTTGCCATTGACCCACGCTTCGGGACCCTGGAGCAGGCAAAAGAGCTGGTGGAAAAAGCCCATGCCAAAGGACTGTACGTATTTTTTGATGGTGTATTTGGCCATCATAAGAAATCCGGTGTCGTACCATCACCATCCGGTTTACTGCCTTCGGGCAACCATAATCCCGTGGACTATCCTGAGAGCCTGCCATTTTACCAGGAGGTGGCCACCTGGTGGGTGAAGGAACTGAAAATAGACGGCTGGCGTCTGGATCAGGCCTATCAGGTGCCCACCGAAGCCTGGACAGAAATCCGCAAAGCCGTGGATGACGCTTCTCAGTCAGTGACTTACCAGAACCACAAGGGGGAAACTGTCAATCCATTGGGCTACATGGTGGCGGAGATCTGGAAAGAGGAAAATGCTATCCAGCAGGAGGGATACGGCAGTCAGGAAGCCCCGGCCCTCTGTTCAGCATTTGACTTCCCCATGCGTTATCGCCTTGTGGAAACGTTTGCAGTGAATGAAAACGGCATTGGTGGCAAAGGCGGTAACTGGTTGGATGAAGGCATGAACCTGCACTCACTCTATCCGGCGCATGCGCAACCAAACCTGATGCTGGGCAACCACGATGTGTTACGTTTTGGTGATCTTCTGCAGCGTGGCGGCATTGCCAATCCGGACGATGGGGAATACTGGTTGCGCCATAAAGCAGCTATGTCGTTTATGGCTGCTTATACCGGACCAATCACGCTGTATTACGGCGATGAAATTGGTGATGAAACGCCAGACTTTGCTGAAAAGCAGCTGGATAATAACTGCGCCATTCGTGGTATGTGTGATGACCACTCGGGACGTACCAGTGCCAAAATTGACGGGGTAACCGCTGCGTTGAATCAACAGCAGCGTGATCTTAAAGACTATGTGTCATCATTGATGGCGCTGCGAGATAAACACCCAGCGTTGTCTAAAGGTGAACGCATCAACCTCCGTGCAGAAAAAGAGATCTATATCGACCACAAACAAAGCGGTGATGATGCCCTGCTTTATATGGTCAGTACCGACAGCGCTTTCCAAATGGTAACTCTGACCACAGCGGAAGCCGGTTCTGAAGGTCGGCTGGTGGATCTGCTCACGGGTGAGGTGTTCCTCCCGAAGAACAACGAATATGCCATTCGCATGAAAGGGTTTGAATCACGATTCCTGCGTATTGCCAGGCCAGTTGCAGCCGGACCGAAGGTCTCCAAACGGGATGCTGACTCGATGACCGGCGAAGGCTTCCTGGCCCAGTGCGATAACCCAACAGTGAATGAAGCAGGCCCGGCACAAGACACGTTGTTTGTGGTGGGCAGTTTCCCGGACTCTAACTGGATGCACAAGCCAGCCCGGGCTTTTCAGTATAAAGGCAACGGCGTGTATCAAACGGTCACCAATGAGCGCAAAGGCAGCTATCGCTTCCAGTACGCCACAGCCAGCTGGAGCCCGCAATACACGGCTGCTGATCTGTCACAAAAGCCGGGGCAGCCAGCTGCCGGGAAAAACGGCGGGTATGGTACCGATACCTCAGTGATGATACCGGAAGCAGGACGCTATGTATGGAGCTTAACGTTCAAAGACAGTGGTGAGATTGATCAGGTGATGGTTTCCCGCTGTGCGGAGTAATTGTGTCGATTAACCGGTCGGCAACCCATCTTCGGGGTTGCCGATCTGCCTGTTAATTCATCTCTTTAAGTATGATCAGGCTGTGTGGTTGAACTTCATAGCTGCACTGATCAACAGACGGTTCCTGAATAAAAGAAGACTCTTTGTCAGTATTCACCACGATCATCCGTTGTTCGAATTGACCGGTTTCAGGGATCAACACTCTGCCTACATGTTTGCCAGCGTTCATGATGACCCAGATAGCACCTTTTTCAGCATCATTCGGGTCATGAATTTTAACCGTCAGGGTGTAACAGTGGCGCTCACTGAAATAAAGAGGGTCAACGACGTCACCCTTCGGGGAGTATAACTGGTATTCTATGTGGCCCAGCCCATCGGTCAACAGTGGTTCATTGCGACGAAAATGCATCATTTGTCGGGTAAAATCGTGCATTTGAGCACCGTCAGAGTCGGTGTTATGCAGCCAGTCCCAGTGTAGCCAGGCGATGGGGGAGTCCTGACAATAGGCATTATTATTACCATCCTGAGAGTTGCTGAACTCATCGCCAGCTAACAGCATGGGAGAGCCTTTAGCCAGCATTAACATGCCCACCAGATTTTTCCGGCTGCGCAGGCGGGCTTTATTGATGTCCGGGTTGTCGGTGACGCCTTCTTCACCGTGATTCCAGGAGTAATTGTGCTCGTCACCATCCCGCCCGTCTTCGCCATTGGCCAGATTGTGGCGCTGATTGTAAGAAACCAGATCCATCAAGTTAAAGCCATCGTGACTGCAGATATAGTTGACGGTGGAAAGATAACTTTGTTCGCAGAACAGGTCTTCTGAACCGGAAAAACGCCAGGCCATTTCAGTTTGTACCCCTTTGCTGCCTTTCCAGAACTTCCGGCAGGTATCACGGTAACGATCATTCCAGGACTGCCAGTCATTGGGGAAGTCGGTCATATGATAACCGTCCGGCCCAATATCCCACGGCTCGGCAATCATTTTTACCTGGCTCAGAATCGGGTCCTGGCTCACGGCATAAAAGAAAGGCGCATCTTTACTGTAATTACGGTGCTGACGAGCCATGGTGGGGGCCAGGTCAAAACGGAAACCGTCGATCTGATACTCCACTACCCAGTGACGCAGTGCATCCATAGTCAGGCGCAGAGTCTGGTGGCTGTCGAAGTTTATGGTGTTGCCGCAACCACTGTAATTTTCCGAGGAAATGTCACCGTCGTGTTTGTTCATATGGTAGTAGTCGGTTTCAGCCAGACCACGCATGCTCAGGAATGGACCACCATGGCCACCTTCGCAGGTATGGTTGAACACCACATCCATAATCACTTCAATGCCAGCGCGGTGCAGCTCCCGTACCATGGTTTTCATCTCGATAACCGGGTCGGAAATGGCATAAGGTGTGTGCGGTGCCATCATGCACAGCGGGTTGTAACCCCAGTAATTGGATAACCCAAGGTGAGTGAGTCGCTCTTCACTGGAACTGTAGGTAACCGGCAGCAGTTCAACGGCAGTAATGCCAAGGTTTTTCAGATATTCAATGGTGATGGGGTGGCACATGCCCAGATAGGTACCGCGAATATCCTCCGGAATATCCGGATGGGTTTTGGTGAATCCCTTGAGGTGGGTTTCGTAATAAATGCTCTGCTGGTCCGGAGTGTGTGGATGGGTTACGCCTTGCCAGTCAAAGGTGGCATCACGCACAACACTGCGTGGCATTTTGGTGGCGCTGTCCTGCTCGTTGAATAGCCATTGATCATTGTCGTCTGAAATATAGTCAAAAATGTCCTGGCACCATTGCACATCGCCACTGATTTCCCGGGCATAGGGGTCCATCAGCAGTTTGTGCTTGTTAAAGCGCGGCGTGGTATTGGGTGACCAGTAACCGTCTGCCCGGAATCCATAGTGCTGACCTTCGGTAATACCTTGCATATAAAGGTGCCAGATGCCCTCAGCGGAAGGAAACATTTTCAGTTGTTCTTCATTTCCCTGTGTATCGAATAACGATACAAACAGTTGTTCTGCTTTCGGGGCGTACACAGAAAAATTAACCCCTGTCGCCTGATTACCCGGTACTGCCACAAGATCGGCATTAACTAAAGTGGCACCCTGTGGGGAGGTTTTTCCGGGAAAGGCGCAATAGGTCTGGGTGGCGGACGGCGTATCCATAACGTGTGAAGCTCTATATAGCGTGATCAGAAAAAATGGCGTGTATTATTAGTTGTCAGGAACAAACAGAAAAGCACGCCGGTCATGTAAACGATTACAGACTTTTATAAAGAATTGACTTAATTAAAAACATCTTGAACAGAAAATCTGTATAAAGGACTCTCCTCGGGGATCGGCTCCTAAAGGAGTCAACACCCTAACCGGCCGCCATGCACCGTGATATCAGGGTTTCATAGTGCCTAGCGGTTGGGGCTAATAACAGTGTCGATTAATCTATGATTATCTTGGTTAATCTGCTTTTTTATTGCCTTATTTAACGGTTGCTACTACATTACTTCTGCTACTAACGAAAACCAAGTTTGTGGCAAACTGATTACAAAAGATTAGGCAACCCCGTCGGGACTCGTTACAGCCTGACGCTAATCCCTACAGAAGAGCTGCGTAAGACTTACCACGGTAAGCGGTGGCGTTGACGATGTAGATAAACCCAGATAATCCTGATTATCGTAGGTTTATAGTAACGGTAAGAAGTACGATTTGGCTTTTGTGCATTATGGGTACGCATGCGAACCGACCACATCAGGCTTTCTAACGGATTCCACTCGATGGTCACATTACATCATGGTGGTGGGCGCAAACAGCCCAACTGGCTAATTCAGGAATTTAACCTCTGAGAAGTCTGCAAATACTTCAGATGTACCCTCTGGATTGACGCCATAAAGACAGCAAAATCCACCAGTGTAGTATCTGGATAACATCGAATCAATCGGGATGTTGGTTGCCACTGGTACTTTTTGTCCATTGGTTATATAACCACAGTCGTACCCGGTTTCAGCACAATGAACGAATAATTCCAACGCTGTTGTCTTGTCAGCAATGGATGCTGATGCAAGCACCACATCATTGAGTTTGACGATTAAATCAAGACCATTATCATTTTGCGAGACACCCAGTAACAGATGATGGTTGTCTTTTTGCAATATACCTATACCAATCTCACTCCTGCCAATAGTATCCGATATATGCAGGGTGACCTGATAATTGAAATAACTGTGTGATTGTCGAAAGCCAATAACGGTGGATTGGCTACGCTCCCGGACAGGTTGCCCCGGCCAGATTCTCAAGCGCTGTTGTTCTGGCATAATCTGAAAGTGACTGGCTTCTGGCAGTCGTCGAAAACTCCACTCTTTTTTCAGAGCCGTACCGGAAAAATCATCATAAAAGTTGCCATTACCAGGCTGACTTGATCCTGGAAATGGTAACGGCAGGTGTTTTTCCACTTTGCCGGTATCGGGAGCACACACTGGCCAGAGCATATCCCGGTTGTCTGGGTTTTCTGCTTCCCAAACGACAGGAAGCAGATGGGTTTCTCTGCCCATGTTGGAACGGCTGGCAATGTCATTACGAATCCCCAGGCAGACCATATACCAACGGCCATCAGCCAGCTCAACCAGGTCACCGTGGCCGGTGCTGTTTACCCAGTAATTGTGGGTCAGGTGACGTGAGGTTAATATCGGGTTTCTTGGATTACTTCTATACGGTCCGGTAATAGCGTCACTGCAGGCAACCGTCACGGCATGGTAAAACCCCGTTCCCCCTTCGGCTGTCATTAAATAGTAGCGACCATGGTATTTATACATATGAGGGCCTTCTACCCAGTCTCCGCCGGTGCCACGCCAGAGAAAGTATCGTTCGCCAATCAGGGATGTACAGTCCAGGTCTAGCTCTTGCAGCCAGATTTCACCTTCACTGGGGTAGGCTGGATCACTTGGGCTATGGGTTCCCACGTACCAGACCCTGCCGTCATCGTCGAAAAAAATATCAGGGTCGATGCCTGGTGCGCCGTTAATGACTTTGGGCTCAGACCAGGGACCGGCAGGATTTGTCGCTGTCAGAATAAAATTCACACAGGGATTGAAATCTGCAGGTGCCTCCGGTGGCATATAGACATTAGTGGTTATCAGATAAAAGACACCGTCTTTATATCGAATAGTCGGTGCGTGAATACCGCCATCGGACTGTACATCGGTCAGAAACACCGGCCCCTGACACTGTTCCGGTCGATCCAGGGCGTGACCAATCAGTTCCCAGTTGACCAGGTCACGGCTGTGGTGAATGGGCAGCCCCGGAAAATACTCGAACGAGGAGTTAACCATATAGAAATCATCACCGACGCGGCAAATGGACGGATCAGGAAAGCTGCCGGGTAAAACAGGGTTGGTCATTTCAGTCATGGGGGGTTGGGTTCGTGATTAAATTGCAGATAACAGGGAGTGGCAAAGAAGCTTACAGCGCCTGTCGTTCATGGTTGGTATTGATGGCGATGTTCACCAGGTCAAGGGGCTTGTCCCCGAATAATCCCGATAGATAGATATCGCTGTGAATATGCTCGGAGATGATTTTTACCAGAATTTTCTCATTGGTGTAGATTCCCTGAGCTGTAGTCAAGTTGGAAAACACCAGTGTTTCCAATGTGTCGCGGACCAGCATAAACCGGGTAGAGGGGAAGTCGTGCTCTGGAATATGGGAGCGTGAAAAGAATTCAATGCCTTCAATCGGAGAGTGCATCTGGTTAAATGAAAAGCAAATTACCCTGACTCCTCGAATAATAGCCTCTTGCAGTTCACGCTGGAACAGAGTGATATCAAAGTCAGTATTAATATAAAGCTCGTTTTTACTGTCGTTTATAAGTTCTTTAATTTTCAGTATCAGGCTCTCATACCCTGACAGATTGAAAAAAAAGGGTTTCTCCTCCGACTTGGACAAAACGGCCAGCTCCTTTTTCAGGACTGTAATATCGTCAATGGTTTTTTCCCGGATTTGCGCCAGAATCACGTCAGGTGATTTAGCTTCATACTCCTTTACACTGCCGGAAATCATGTAGAGATAGCCTTGCAGGTACAGGTTGTCTATGGATGAATAAATGGTTGAGCGGGTCATGCCTAACGATTTGGCAATCTGATAACCGTTGGTCCTACCATTTTTCAGCACATCAAGATAAACCAGTGCATCCGTTTTACTGAAACCAAAAGTCGTCAAACGTTGAACAATATCATTATATTTTTGTAAATCTGTTGTAGTGCTCATCGTGCAGAACCATACATTAAAAATGTTAATTTCCTGACCCAGCTGCGCCCCAATTAAGGATTTGTCGCGAAATAACTTCCTCTTTTTGCCACGGAGACTCGGAGTCACAGAGGAAAAGATTTTTTCTTTTCTCCGTGCCTCCGTGCCTCCGTGCCTCCGTGTCTCCGTGGCAAGGTTTTTCTCTTTACCGGCCAACATTGGAAATGTGGAAATTATTTCAGGTCAATTCCTAAGGAGCGCAGGCTTTGGTCTGTTTATTGACTCTTGCTCATCCTGTAGCCATAGGGGGCAAGCTGGACAGTCTCACCTTGCAGGTTGACCGATTGGGCAACGGCAGAGTTATTCATCACGATTTGCCACTGGCCACGTTGATAGGCAATACAATGATCACTGTCAACATCAAGCCAATGCACGGTCGGAATATTGAAATCAGGCTCACTTTTGCGCAGGACAATCAACTCCTGGATAAATTGTCTGAACTCAAGGTCCTGCTTTTCTTCTTCCCAAACCATACAACGGCGATTGGCTTCGCTGCCCATTCCCCGCCCGCCACTGAGGGCAACTTCACCGCCATAATAAATGCAGGGCGTACCCACCTGGGTAAACATAAACAGGTAGGCCAGCCTGGCTCTTGCTTTATTCTCCCCACACAAACTTAAAATACGAGAAGTGTCGTGGCTATCCAGCAGGTTGAACATCGCCTGGTTGGCGGTGTGAGAGTATGCGCAGTAGGAACGGTTCACATCCCAGATAAAGTCCTGCTTGTTACTCAGATCCAGGGCAAAAAAGTCCAGCACTGCCTGGGTCATCGGATAGTTCATTACCGAATCATACTGGTCACCACCGAGCCAGGCCGAGGCGTCGTGCCAGATTTCCCCGAGAATATAGCAGTCAGGTTTGATTGATTTAACCACCTTACGGAAATCACGCCAGAAGTCATGGTCAATTTCATTACCCACATCCAACCGCCAGCCATCAATATCAAAATCTTCAACCCAGCGTCTGGCTACGTCCAGCAAGTAAGCACGACACTGCTCGTTCTCGGTGTTCAGTTTGGGCATGGATGCCACATTGCCAAAGGTTTCATAACGCAGGTTCTGGTAGTCCCACTGTTCACGGGGCTTGTCTTCATACACCGGGAACTCGCGAATCCAGAACCAGTCGTGGTAGGGCGATGCCTTGCCATTGGCGACTACATCCAGCCACAAGGGGTGCTGATCACCCACATGGTTAAACACGGCATCAAGCATCACTTTCATGCCACGTTGGTGAGCCTCTTTTACCAATAGGCTAAAAGCTTCATTGCCGCCCAGGGAAGGGTCAACATTGAAGTAGTCTACTGTGTCATAACGATGACTGGCATTGGCGGTGAACACCGGGCAGAAATATAAGCCATTGATGCCCAGGTCCTGAAGGTAATCCAGTTTATCGATTACCCCCCAGAGATCCCCGCCCATAAAGTTATCCTGCGTCGGTTCTGTGCCCCAGGGCATCGTACCAGCGGGGGATATCTCAGGTCGGCCATTGGCAAAACGGTCCGGAAAAATATGATACCAGACGGTTTTCTGTACCCATTCCGGCGTTGCCAGGACATCACGGGGGTTGATATAGGGGAAGCAGAAGAAATTACTGAGATTACTCAGCTCCACTTCTGCTACTTTGGCATCGGTAATATCAACACTTTTTCGCTCGCCAAACAGTATCTTCTGGCCAGTGCCTTTCGAGTGCAGAATAAAGCCGTAGCGTGCCCGACGCTTGGGTGGGGTGAACTCAGCCAGCCAGCAGGTTTGATGTTGCGTTTCGGCCTCGATGGTCATGGGGATTTCACGTCCGCCGGTCCAGCCGTGGGCATCGCTGCCTCCAAGGTTACCGCCGTCCAGGCCACCGACTGCCCACTCATAGGGGTCACCGATCCAGAGGGTCACTTTTTCGATTTCATCCTTGGCTGAACGCAGGCGAACATGCAGGGTGCTATTATCGCGGGCGTAGCACATGGCGCTTTTCGGGTTATGGACCAGAGCACTCAAGGTAATCATTTTCAGGGGTTACTCCTTAACCGCGCCACTGACCAGGCCAACAGTAATGTGCTTCTGGGTGGCGACAAACAACAGGGTGATAGGAATGGCCACTAACAGTGCACCGGCCGAAAACAGGGTATAATTTTCTGCGGAGTTAGAGGCGATCCATTGGAAAATACCCACGGCCAGCGTCATTTTTTCTTCGCTGCGCAGAATCAGTGTGGGCAGAATAAAGTCCATCCAGGGGGCTGTGAATGAGGTCAGCCCGACAAAGACCAGGATCGGTTTGGCCAATGGCAAAATAATTTCAAAGAAAATGGTCAAATGACCGGCGCCGTCTATTTTGGCCGCCTCATCCAGGGACGTCGGGATCGCGTCAAAATAGCCCTTCACCAGCCAGGTCATAAAGGGTAATGAGCCGGTGACGTAGACAAACAGCAGTCCGGTAAAGGTGTCGATCAGGTTCAGCTTGGACAGCAATACATAAATCGCGGTGATAGAGAGGAACGCCGGGAACATCTGGATCACCAGAATCCCCATCATGACATTGCGTTTTCCCTTGAACCGGTAGCGGGAGAAGATAAACGCCGTCATCGTCACCACAATGAGGGAGATGGCCATATTGCTGAAGGCCAGGACAAAAGTGTTGGCATACCATTGCAGATATGGGGTATCGGTAAACAGGGCCCGGTAGTGATCCAGGGTAAAGGAAAAGTCGGTAAACGAACTGCTAAACAGGTTTACCCCCGGCTTGAACGACGCCATCACGGTCCAGGCAATGGGTCCAAGCACCAGGATAGCGTTGATGGCCAGCAACAGGTATACGGCGAAAACACCGGCTTTATGCATCAGTTTGTTCATTACCGCATACTCGCATCGGTCTTGAAGGAGTTCATCCTTCTAAACTGCCAAATGGCAATCAGTGACAAGAACAGGAAGATGATGATGGAAACCACGGCAGCGATATTGTACTGCTGGAAGTCCAGGGTCAGCTTGTAAATCCAGGTAATGAGAATATCGGTGTGGCCGGCAAAGCGATATTCCGGATTAATGGGGCCACCCTCCGTCAACAGATAAACCGCACCGAAATTGTTGAAGTTGAACGCAAAGGTCATGACCAGCGAAGGGGCTACCTGATGCAGGATCATGGGCAGGGTAATCTCTTTGAACTGCTGGAACCGGCTGGCACCATCAACTTCACTGGCTTCATAGAGTTCTTTGGGAATATTGGTCAGGGCACCGGCAATCAGGAGCATAAAGTAGGGGGCTCCGGCCCAGACACCGATGGCAATGACCGTCACTTTCGCCAGCACGGGGTCCGATAAAAAAGGAATGGACTCAATGCCAAAACCATTAATGATTGAGTTTACCGGACCAATGCCGTTTAACAGCAGGCGGAAGATCAACAGGCTGACAAATGCCGGAATGGCGTAAGGCAGCATGAATATAACGCGCCATACCTTTTTACCGGCAATGTCCCGATTCGCCAGGGCAAGCGCCAGAACAAAGCCAAAGCCAAAGGTGAATATCGTAGAGCAGACCGCCCATATCACCGTCCAGCTGCCAACACCGAGCAAAGTGCTTGACCAGATTTTCAGTTCAAACAGGGACAGGAAATTTCTAAACCCAACCCAGTCCACCAGATTTTTTGGTGGAATATGTGCTGGCGCTGCGTAGTTGGTGAGAGAAACCAGTACGGTAATCAGTATGGGCAAAATAATGAATGCCAGTGCAGCAATCCCTGCCGGGGTTAACATGATGAGGGCGAAGTGCTCATCATAAAAGGCCCGCAACTGCTGTTTTAAGCCGATGGTGCAGGGGGTAATGTTAACGGCATCTTTAATGTTCAGCAGGTACGCAGCAAGAAACGCCACGGTCAGAAAGATGGCAAGTACCCCTTCAACCAGCATATGAATAGAGTGGTCGCCGTGGATAATTTTGAAACCCACGCGATGTTGTGCGGTATCACCGAGGGTGATGAAGCCTTCCAGGGCTGTCAGTAAATCAGCAGCAAAAAGTACCAACAGTATCTGCACTGAAAGATAGAAACACCCTTTTATATAATGTTGGTTTAACAGCTGGGTCCCCCCCATCAGAAAAACCGACAGAGGTGGCAGCTTGTTAGCCACCCTGGGCTGATCCATGGCTGTATCCATAGCCCCTCCTAAACAGTATTAATCAGTTGCCGTCAATAATGATGTCGTTAATCCCACCATGCCCGGGAGTTATTCCGAAATAACGTCCCTGGTCAGGGTGGGGTGTTTGTTATTCCTGGAAAGCAATCTGCTCTTTGATCACCATTAAGGCGTTATCCAATGATTTTTCCGGTGTTTCGCCATTGACCCAGCTGGCGGTAATGGCGTTAGCCATGGGTGACCAGACATAGCCCATTTCCGGAATGGAGGGCATGGCATCGGCATAAAAACCCTGGGCAATAAAGGCTTTGGTTGCTTCATCAGCCGTTGCACTGTTGGCGATTTCTGCCATCAGGTGATTCAGTGGCGGGATGGATTTGGTCATCTCGAACCGTTTTTTCAGCATGGCTTCTGACGCCAGAAAGTCAGCAAACAGTTGTGCGGCAACGGGGTACTCTGTGTAAGAGGAGACAACTGCCAGCCTTACTGTGGAGAATGTGCGCGGATGCTTTCCTTCCAGTGTTGGCATCGCCACGACGCCAACGTTAACTCCCGATTCCAGGTGGCTTTTTGTTGCCCATGGACCGTCAACAATGGCGGCAACTTTACCTTCAGTGAACAGGCCTCGACGCACCTGGGTGTTGCGCATATCCACAGGGTTTGAGTCATTGGCTGTTTTCAATTTAAGCATGGCGGCAAGGCCGCGTTTGGTCGCTTCGGAATTCACCCCGATATCATCTGCATCAGACCCTGCCTGGCCAAATTCATAGCCGCCATACAGGGACATAAACATTCGGGATTCATAGTAATTTTGTACATCCCACAGCAGGGCATAACGGTTTTCAGTTCGATTGTTAAATGTTGTGGAGAACGCAATCAAATCTTCAAAGGTCTCTGGTGCCTCGGCCAGGATGTCTTTGTTATAGAACAGGGCAGTTGTTGCATAGCTGACGGGAAAACCATAGCCTTTGCCATCGGCTTTGGCTGCTGAGGCAGCGCTGGCAATAAACTCTTTATCAACACGATCAGCACTGACCAGGTTTTCCATAACCGCGCCACTGACGACTAATTTGCCCAGCATATCGTGTTCAATCTCGGCGACATCAGCAACCCGGGCGGTGCCACCGTCCTGAATCAGGCGTCCGGCGCTGTTCATTGGCGCCAGTTGTCGGAACCGGAACTGAACATCGTAGCCAAAGGTTTCGTTAAACGCCTCGGTGGCATAGTCCATATAATCCATGGCCAGCTCATCGGTCCAGATGAGCAGTTGTGCGTTTTTTTCAGGGATAAGCTGTTCCGCGTATGCAGTACTGGCAGAGAGTAACGAGAGGGCAAATGCCAGATTCTTATAGATGGGTTTCATACTGTTGGCCGCTAAATCATAATTCAGATTATGGTAGTACATGATGGAATACTGCATTCTTTATCAAAACATGAAAACGTGCAATGTTTTATTGATCAAATGATCTCTGATTTTGTTTGTGAATGTTTTTTGTTTAAAAAAGATGATTAAATTGATCTATGTCAGTGATGCGGTATTGTAAAAGTTGATTTGCAAGCGTTTAATCTCGCCACGAAAACACATTGCTGAACAAATAGTGTCACGATCCAGGTATTTAGCCAGTAGCCTGTTTCTAAATGGCTTCTTGTTGTTGATCTCCGGATTTTTTGCAGTTGTTTGAATTTTTGTATTTAAGCGGAGAGACGACCAGTTTTTTCTGTTCGAATCTGGTTGTTACAGGGTTGTACTACTCCAATTAAATGATTACCAGATTAGTTTTTGGGGATTACGGATGAGGAAAAAAATACTACCATTTTTGATTGCCAATATTGTTGGTGTATCGGGTGCCGCTTCAGCAGATGAATTTACCGATTTTCTCCGCCAGGCAGATAAAGAGGAAAATAGCTCAGCTGCTGATTCTGGCATGAGTTTTTCCGGTCATTTTGGTTCTTCAATTGAGTATGAAACCAAAACCACTGATGACTGGGGGAATGGTGAAATAAAAGAAAAAATCACCACCAATGAAGTGGGTAACGTATTCTTCAATTTCCACGATCTTGGTCTTCGTGCAAACTACTCGTTAAAGACCATGACCCGGGAACAAAAAAATTCCAGTGGTTATTATCAAAATGAAGACTCTCTGAAACATCTTATATTGCTGGATCGTCCATTTGCTCTGGGTGGTGGCTGGGGTACTGGTCTGGGTTATGAGGCTGAGTACATCACCAGTGAAGTGGTAACGGCAACTGAAAACCATCTCGAGAAGCAATCCCTGGAGCAAATTTTCCGGCCATATCTGACGTACTGGAATAACGAGTACAATGCCGGTTTTTATGCTATGGCAGAGTACCTGACCCTGAACTTTGATAATGGTAGCTGGGGGCAGCGGGATGAGGCTGGTTACAGCGTCATGATCAAGCCTTACACCAACTATGGCAATTTCCAGTTTGAACTGGAACTCTTCCACCAGGTTAAAGACGACAACGAGAGTGCAGATCCTTCAGGTTATGTGTTCCAGACGGATAAATTCACTGAAACCTACATCCAGCCCACCATCCGTTACAGCATCGACAACGGTGGCCTGGTCTATCTGACTACACGCTTTGCTGAGAATGAGACCATCACCAAGGGCAGTCGTCCGGACTACTTCAAGGATGTTATCAAGACTTCCATTGGCTATGAGACCGATATCGGGGAAAACTGGATGGTCAAGGCTGAGTATGAATATACCCATGAGAAAGAAACCACCAATGATCCGGCACAAGCAGGGGCCAGTAAAAAAGTGGATAACCACAAATTCTACGCCCATGCTCTTTACAGGTTTTAATCTGGTGTAAATCCCATGCTTAACGCCCTTGATATTGCTCAACAACTCCATGGTCGTCTATTTGGTGATGGCAACATCACAGTAGACAGTATCTGCCCGGTATCGGCCAGCAGGCCAGATGCCCTGGCTATTGTGCTTTCCAAACATGATCTCAAGTTTATCGATCATTGCCAGGCAGCCATTGTGGTTGGACCTGCAGCCATAGGCAATATCAAGGCACCGGTGAAAATAGTGATTGATGCATTGGATGTTACTTTGCTTAACCATCTATTGCGTTACTACAAAGCTGAAAAATACCACTTGTTGGATCAGGAGAATGTGTCCACTATTCCGGGTGTATTCATTGGCAAACATGCCCGCATCGGCAAGGGTTGCCATTTTATGCCGGGAGTGCGCATACATAATGGCGCAGTGATTGGCGATAATGTTGCCATACATGCCAATACCGTCATTAAGGAAGGGACGGTAGTTGGCAATAATGTGACCATTGACTCCAATAATTCCATCGGTAATTTCAGCTTTGAATACATGCTCAATAGTTCTGGCGAATATGAACGGCTGGAAAGTATTGGTCGGGTCATTATTGAAGATAATGTGGACATTGGCTGCAACAACACCATCGACCGGGGTACTCTCGGAGACACGGTTATTGGCCGGGGCAGCAAAATTGATAACCTTTGCCAGATTGGCCACGACTGTCGTATAGGACAGCACTGCCTGATCATTTCACAATCCGGTGTTGCCGGTCATTCCATCCTTGGTAATCGGGTTACGGTGCATGGGCAGAGTGCCATTGCCGGTCATCTGCATATTGGCGATGGTACGGTGATTCAGGGCAAGTCAGGCGTCAGCCGTTCCTGCCCACCACGAAGCAAGCTGTTTGGTTATCCTGCCAGAGATTCACATCAATACATGAAATCACTGGCTACGCTTAATGCCCTGTCAAAGGGTAAAGCCCCAATGATTCCAACCCGGAACGTTAAATCGCTAAAACCAGGGCGTGAAGCACACGGCGAAGCGAGCTGGTTCGGAAAAATACGTCAGAAACTTCCTTTTAAATAAAAAACACCACGTCTTTATTACTTATCTACTTTGGCGACTGGTCATTGTCGCTATGGAGTTAATATGAAAACCAAAGTCTTGGCAACCCTTATCCTTGCTGCCACTCTGGCTGGTTGTGCCGGAAATCCTGCTAATGATACGGCTGCTGCATCAGCGGTCAGCAACAGCCCCGTTGCCAGCTGTAATTTGCCTGATGTTGCCGGTAGTGGTCCTGTTCGTCCGCCCATGTACGTTACTGGCACTTTCTCCGATGGGCAGTGGATGCACCAGGAGCATCGTCGTATGTCTTACAAGGGCGATGGCATTTATCAGGTCATCATGAATAATGAGGCGGGCCCGGTGAACTTCCAGTTTGCCAGTATGGGTTGGAAACCACAATTCACCGTGAGTGGTCGACAATTGACCGTCGGACAGGAAGGTAAGTTAATTCGTGGTGGGTTTATGAAAGATACCCGCATCAACTTCACTGATTCTGGCCGCTATGTCTGGGGCTTCCAGGTGGATGCTGAAGGCAAGCCGAAACTGGCTGCGATTGCCCAATGTGCTGAATAACCCTGTTACCTGAAAGATTATCTGTGGAATGACCGGATGGCTAACGTAAGCTTAAAAAGCGTTGAAAAAAAATATGACAATGGATTTCATGCGGTTCATGGTATTGACCTTGATATCCATGACGGCGAGTTTATGGTGTTCGTTGGCCCGTCCGGCTGTGCAAAATCCACCACGCTACGCATGATTGCCGGGCTGGAAAGCATCACCGACGGCGAAATCCGGATCGGTGAACGCGTGGTGAATGACTTGCCTCCCAAGGACCGCGGTATTGCCATGGTCTTTCAGAACTATGCGCTTTACCCCCATAAAACCGTTTTTGACAATATGGCCTTTGGCCTGAAAATGCAGAAAAAGTCGACAGAGGAGATTCGCCAGGCGGTTGAAGAGGCCGCAGAAAAACTGGAAATTACCGATCTTCTGGACCGCAAGCCAAAAGAGATGTCCGGAGGCCAACGACAGCGGGTTGCTGTTGGCCGTGCCATTGTGCGCAAGCCTGATGTGTTTTTGTTCGATGAACCGCTATCAAACCTGGACGCCAAGCTTCGGGTTTCCATGCGGGTAAAAATTGCCCAGCTGCATCAGCGACTGAAAGAGGAAGGCAACCCTGCCACCATGATTTATGTTACTCATGATCAGACAGAAGCACTGACACTGGGTGACAGAATCTGCGTACTTAATAAGGGTGAAATCATGCAAGTGGATACCCCTGCCAACTTGTACAATTACCCGGCTAACAAATTTGTCGCCGGTTTCATTGGTTCTCCCTCCATGAACCTGGTAAAAACGGTTATTCGTAAATCGGATGCTGGACTTTTTGTAGAACTTGCACCGGGGATGAAGTGCTTTATCCCAAGAGCCAAACAGGTATTGCTGCAGGAGCAGATTGATCAAGCGGTTTACTTTGGTATTCGCCCTGAGCATATCTCCCTGGCAAATGACAGTGATACTGTTAATACGGTCGAAGGCATGTTAACGGTTGTCGAGAATATGGGTAATGAGAAATATCTCTATTTCAAAGTAGGCGATAATGAGCTGATTGCTCGAGTGAACGACCATACCATTACTACAGCTGATATTGGTCGCACAATGCGCTTCAATTTGAATACCGAAGCTTGTCATATTTTTGATGTGGAAAATGAAAAAAACCTGACGATCATTAAAGGTTAAGCGGCAAAATAAACCACGTACAACACAAGCTCTATTATATCGCCCCTTGTTCCCACGGCCCCCGTGGGAATGCATATCAACCCCCTCCGCAAGTTAGAACTCCCATTAAACTCTCATGATTCCGGGCGGAAAGAGGTTGTTCCATATCCTGCAGGCTCCGGTATGCATTCCCACGCAGGACCCACAGGGTCTAAAAGCATGGGAGCTGGTGGAAGATAGAGCGATTTCTGCAACACATACGGGACCGAAGAAGCCAGTATGTGTTAAGTGCTTTTTCTCGCTATGGGCATTATTCCCGGTCAACGGTCAGCATAATAGTCGCCAGTGGCGGCAAAGTCAGGCTGATGTTTTGGGGGTGGTTATGCCACTCTCCAGGCCTGGTTGCGACGGTACCGTTGACAATATGGCTGCCACCAAAGCGCTGGTCATCGCTGTTAAATATTTCCTGCCACAATCCATCGACCGGCACACCAATGCGGTAATCATGTCGTACATATGGCGTCATATTACTGATAATGACCATGGTTTTACCTGTGCTGTCTTTTCGGTAAAAGGCAAAAACACTTTGTCCATGGTCTTCCAGTATTAACCAGCGAAAGCCATCACGATCGAAATCAAGCTCATGCAGTGCCGGGTAATGCTGATAAATCCGGTTCAGTTCACTGACCATCGCCAGCACACCCTGGTGGTAAGGACCCTGTTCTAACAGGTTCCAGTTCAGGCTTTCTGCCGGATTCCACTCGTTGGTGACACCAAACTCAGAGCCCATAAACATCAGCTTTTTACCGGGGTGCCCGAACATAAACCCGTAATAGGCCCGAAGGTTGGCAAAGCGCTGCCAGTCATCCCCCGGCATACGGGTGAGGATCGTGCCTTTACCATGGACCACTTCATCGTGGGAGAGGGAGAGCACAAAGTTCTCGTTATAGGCGTACACCATACTGAAGGTCATTTCGTGATGGTGATGCTGGCGATGAATCGGGTCCCGCTTCATATAGGCCAGTGTGTCGTGCATCCAGCCCATATTCCATTTGTAATCAAAGCCGAGGCTTTGCGGGTGTCCGGGGCGTGATACACAGGGCCAGCTGGTGGACTCCTCGGCGATCATCATGCAGTGTGGATGCAGTCGGTGTACTTCATGGTTGAGGCGCTGCAAAAAGGCGACGGCCTCAAGGTGTTCATTGCCGCCCAGATGGTTGGGTGTCCACTCGCCCTGTTTTCTGGAGTAGTCCAGGTAGAGCATGGAGGCCACGGCATCCACCCTCAGGCCATCAATATGAAACTCATCCAGCCAGTACAGGGCATTACTGATCAGAAAATCCTGTACCCATGGCGAACCGTAATTGTAAATGCAGGATTTCCAGTCCGGATGCCAGCCCCGCTGGGGGTCTTCATATTCATAAATGGCGGTCCCGTCAAAACGGAACAGGCCATGTTCATCCTGTGGAAAGTGGGCGGGTACCCAGTCCAGTATCACACCAATATGGTGCTGGTGGCACTGGTCAACCAGGTAGCGGAAGTCGTCCGGTGTGCCATAGCGGCTGGTGGGGGCAAACAGCCCAACCGGCTGGTAGCCCCAGGATTCGTAGAGAGGATGTTCGGAAATAGGCAGTAATTCGATATGGGTAAAGCCCGTTTTCCGGATATAGGGGATCAGTTCGTCGGCCAGCTCCCGGTAATTTATAAAACCATCGTCATTCAATTTTTTCCATGAGCCCAGATGGACCTCATAAACCGACATGGCCTTGTTATGGTTCAGCTGACGTTTGTTCATCCATTGTTTGTCAGACCAGGTAAAGGTACTTTCCGTTTGTACGATGGAGGCGAGGCCCGGCCACTGTTCCACTTTATGGCCAAACGGGTCGGATTTTTCAGGCAGCAGCTGGCCATTCTGGTCGTGCAGCTCATATTTATACAGGGCACCTTCGCTGACCCCTGGCACAAACAGTCGCCAGATGCCGTCATCGGCACTGGCCATGGGGTGGCAGCGACCATCCCACCGGTTAAAATCACCAATCACGCTGACGGAACGTGCATGGGGGGCATAGACTTTGAACAACACACCGGAAACACGACGCTGGCGGGTAATGGCGTGCTCCACTTTCAGGGCACCCAGGTGTCGGTACAGGTGGAGCGGGTCGATATCCTGCTGGCAGAGGGTGTACTCGCCAAACTGGTAGGGGTCAAACCGAAGTTCTTCTGACCCGTCCTTCAGGGTGATGTTCAGCAGATAGTAAAAGGTTTTTTTACGCCGGGGAAATTCCAGCTCAAAAAGGCCATTGGCCAGTCGGTTCATTCTGCCCAGTGATTTACCCGTGCTTTCCAGCACAACCTCGATGCATTCAGCATCAGGGTGCCAGGCGCGGATGGTCAGACCGCTACCGGATGGCGCCGGGTGGATTCCCAGGATGGAAAAAGGTGAGGCATTCATCACCTGGTTCAGGCTCTGGGTTACCGGTATCAGTTCAGCACCCATTAATTTTTTTTCGGGCATTTTAGATCACTGCGAGAGAGGTGGGTTATTTTTTCGCATGCATTATGGTCATGAAATGGGATGGTGGGAAGTTGTAAACGTTTTACAGGGGTAGACATTCCCACGGAGCATCGTGGGAGGTCAAAACGCTCGACGTAGGTCGGCTTGCATTCAAGCCGACTCGTGACTTCACCGCCATCCCCCATGAAGCTGAGAGATCATGGTGCATGGCGGTTGGTTCGGGTGTCGGCTCCTGAGGAGCCGACCTACGCGGTGAGACCCTTTTACGGGTTTTGCGACAGTCTTGTAGGGTGGATGGCAATTGGGAATAAATTATAAGAACAGGATTGGAACAGGAGAGAGAAAAAAGACGGGGCAACGCCCCGTCAAATACAGACACAATCACAGGAGGTGGAAATTTTGCCTGATGCCTGTTGAAGTGACAGACACCAAGGAGGCTCGCCATAAGGTAGGGCGGGCGAAGCCTTCCCATGCTGTGCATGGGAAGGGTGTTACACAACCCGGGCAGTTAACAACTTACCACCAGGCTTCCATTTGAACACCGAAGGTAGTACCGCTGGTTTCATTGGCGAAAGCTTCACCACCGATGCGGCCTTTGGACTCATCGTTCCAGTTAGCGTAGGTTACGAAAGCACGGATTTGTGGACGTGCCCAATAGCCGCGGCCAGCAGACCACTGCTGAGCGATGGTCAGTTTGGTCAGCTGAGAGTCTTCCATCTGGCCAGCTTCTTCAAAGGCGTTTTCAACGTGGTCGTAGCCCAGCTCAACCGCAGTGCTCATGATGTCGTTCCAGAAGTAAACCGGGCGAACACCGAAGGTCATCCATGTTTGGTCATCCTTTCCTGGCAGATCAAAAGAGATTTTGTTGTAACCGGCCAAGTACTGCATTTCAACGTTGTCGCCAATATGAACAACACCGTGATCCATTAAACGCAGCAGTGAATTACCGTCATGATTTTCAGCAGTTACGCCACTGACACCTTGACCATTGGAGCCAATACCCCAAGCAGTCATACCATCAGCAGCATACTGGAGAACTAACTTGTTAAAACCACCAAAAAAGTTACCTTGGGTATGCTCGGCGGTAAGCATATAGCCATCGTCATCATAGTCAGATTTTTCAACAAGTTTGGCATTGTTACCATCTTTCAGATAGCCCTTGAAGTCTCCATATGGATTACCTTTTCCGTAGTTCACACCCAGAGTTAAAGAGCCATCTTTGTTTGTAGAAATGCCTTCGAGGCGAATATCGAGGATATTCTGATCGAGCGTTTTTTTCTGTAGCTTCTCATCTGCAATTGCATCTGCTTCGGTTTCATAGTAAGCAAGGTCCGTACCACTCTTCACCCAAGCTAAACTCAGGTTACCCATACCAACATCAATATTTTCAATACCTGCGCCAGGACCGGATACGTTCCAATAATACATATCGATCATGTGGATATCTTGACGCTTGTAATAACGCTTACCAGCCCATAGAGTTGCTTCAGGTGCAAATTCGAGGACACCTTTGGCTTGGACGTTAAACTCACGGAATGCTGGGGTTTTCTCTTCCCAATCTTTAGATTGGTCAACTTCGAAAGCCATGAGGCTATCAAGGTAGAAAGATTGTTGACCATTATTGAATAACTCAGAACCCAGTTTGATTTCACCGTAAGTTTCGTTTTCGTTACCGAGACGGTAGTTATATCCACCGGTTCCTTCAGCCGTAAACTCTTCTTGCTTACCGCCGTCAAAGTTACTACCGATACCAGACCGCACATAACCATGGAAATCAACAGTTGCCGCAGAAGCTGCAGCAGAAAAAACGATGGCTGAAATAGCACCAGCCAGTGGCAGAATTCTTGCTTTGGTCACAACCAAATTCCTTCAAGTGTGTTGTTGTGTGTTCGCCATTGCATCTGCTGCAGTCCCCCCTGAAACGAAATAATCGTCCAGAATCTGTCAGCAGACGTTACAACGTGTTGACGTTTTACAGGCAGTGGGATTTTTTGGCATTATTGGGGTCGAGAGCAATATGAAAAGGTTTTTAGAAGAAGTTGGCCGAATATTGATCTGTGTCTTTCCATGAAAACGGCAAACAAAATACATTACGGTAAGTAGTTAACCAAATGAAATCATATATTTCTGACTAAGTGGGCAGTCACTCTGCGGCGTTGCAACTCCGGTCACATAGCTACGGCTATGCTCCCTACGTTGCGCCTTGCATAGTAACTGCCCACTTAGCCAGAAATATACGATTCCATTTGGCCAACTACTTAGAGCGTTATATTTCAAACAAACGTCAACTGTTTGATACAAAAAGTACGACTGGTATAAATCCCTCCGGGAAGGAATCACGTGTCTGGGCAATCAACCATTCTCCAGGTAGCAGCACTGGCCGGTTTATCTATTGCAACCGTCAGTCGGGTGCTTAATGGTGGAAAATACGTTTCAGAAAGTACCCGCAAGAAGGTATTGGAAGCGGCGCATGAGCTGAACTATCAACCCAATTACATGGCCCGGCAGTTGCACGGGCAGGATGCTTTTGTGGTCGGTGTTGTGCTGGGGCTGGATCTGGGCACTATTTCACCTTTTGCCTTAAAGGTGTATGAGGCACTGAAAATTGAGCTGGAGCGGCAGGGGTACCGGGTCAAGCGGGTGAAGTTTTCCCCTGAAGGTGAGCTGAAAACGGCGGCCAAAGCCTATGTTGGCATTGGCTTGCACCATGATGATCCCCGCTATCAGAAGGTTCAGGAGCAGGAGGCTCCCTATGTGAGTATCGGTGATGTGCGCGAGGAACATTTCTGGGTCGCCTCTAACGACGAGCAGGGTGGCTTTCTGGCGACCACGCACCTGCTCGGGAATGGCTGTCGCACTATTTATTATGTCTGCCTGCACAGTGACCATGCGGTTTCGGGCATGCGTTATCAGGGCTATCGCAAGGCGATGCTGGAAGCCGGGCTTATTCCCTCGGAAGCCATAGAAATATCCATGGATACCGGTCTTCCTGCATTAGACAGTTATCGCCGTATACGTGGCCTGCTGGAATCAGGAATCAAGCCGGATGCGTTTGTCGCTTTTTCTGACATTGTTGCCACCGGTATTTCCATGGCACTGGCGGATACCGGTAAGCGAGTACCGGATGATGTCCAGGTGGTGGGTTACGATGGTATCGATGATGACCGCTATCATTCACTGACAACGATAAGGCAGGATATAGAGAGTATTGCCATTCAGGGGGCAGAGCTGGTGATGGAGGCCATGAAATCCGGTGAGCCTCGTGGGTGCTGGCTGGATGTCTTTCTCCGCCAGGGGCAGACCTCCTGCGACATGACCTGAGGCTGACAACCCATGTTCCTGATTATTACAAAATAAATTGATTCATATCAAATTGTCACGGATTACACCAGAAATAGAGCATGCTGTAAACGTTTTACGATTTCATTCAGTCTTCAATTCATTAATTATAATGCCCGTGTTTCAGGTCTCAGGTCTGTTGTCCCGACATTGGGTGGGTTGATGAATTTGAACGTTAGTGTTCACTCCGATCTAAATGATAAGAGCCTGAAAATTTCAATGATCACCCTGAGGGACTCAGGGCTATACCGGAATAGAAAGATGATGAAAAAAACGGTTGCCGCAGCGGTTGCTTCTGCGCTTGCTATCTCCATGGGGGCAAACACAGCCATGGCGTTCTCTGACGACGAACTGGTGGTGTGGATCGGTGGAGATAAAGCCTACAACGGTATGGAAGTTGTGGGTAAGCGCTTTGAAGAAGACCTGGGTGTGAAGGTGAAGGTTGAGACTCCGGAGAATCTGACTGACCGTTTCCAGCAGGTGGCTGCCACCGGTAAAGGTCCGGATATTGTTCTGTGGGCACACGACCGTTTCGGTGAGTGGGCTGAGTCTGGCCTGTTGGCACCGGTCAAGCCTTCTGACAAGGTAAAGTCTGATATCGAAGCCAAAGGCTGGCAGGCCACGTCGCACAATGGCAGCATCTACGGTTACCCGGTAGCCATGGAAGCGATCAGTCTGATCTACAACAAGGATATCATCAAGACGGCTCCTGCCTCTTATGAAGAGATGTTCGCGTTGAAAAAAGAGCTGGATAAGAAAGATATCACCACCATCATGTGGGACCAGGTTCAGCCTTACTTCACTACGCCGATGCTGGCCTCCAACGGCGGTTACGTATTCAAGGAAGTGCCCGGCGGCTACGACGTTTCTGATATCGGTCTGAACAGTGCCGGTGCCATCAAAGGTGGCAAGATGCTGGCTAAAATCATCGACGAGGGCGTGATGCCACGGGGCGTTGACTACGGTGTGATGGAAGCCGGCTTCAACAAGGGTGAAGTGGCCATGATGATCTCCGGTCCATGGGCCTGGGCCAACCTTGATAAGAGTAAAATCAACTACGGTGTTGCACCACTGCCTTCTATCGACGGTAGCCCATCCCGTGCGTTCGTTGGTGTCTGGGCCGCAGCTCTGAATAACGCTTCGCCAAACCAGGAACTGGCGAAGGAGTTTGTTGAGAACTACGTCCTCACCGAGGAAGGTCTGGAAACGCTGAACAACGACAAGCCTCTCGGTGCCGTTGCTCACAAGGCCTACATGAAGAAGCTGGCTGCGGACCCCCGTATTGAAGGCACCTACCAGAACGTGATGAACGGTCTGCTGATGCCTAACGTTCCGGAAATGGGCAAGTTCTGGTCAGCTACCCAGTCTGCCCTGACCAATATCACCACTGGTCAGGAATCCGTTGAAGTGGCGCTGAACAACGCTGCCAAGCTGATTGCCAACTGAAAAATGCCACACGGGGTGTAACGCAGGCTCACATTGATGTGACCCGTTACATCTGCCGGTCATCATTCAGATGACCGGCTTAAAACCCTCCCGGAGAGAGAAATACCATGACCATACCCGCCAATGTCAGAGCATTGTTGTCTGGCAACGGGCCAAAGTGGGCGCTTGTTGCCCTGATTGATCTAGCCCTGCTGTACGTTATTGCCCTGCTGTATTTCCAGGGTGAAATTCTTTTCCCATTGACCCTGCTGGTTCTGGGCAGCCTGGGTACATGGATTTTTACCAGCAAGTGCGGTTACAACTATCGCTACGTGTACCCCTGTTTGCTGGGCATTATCATGTTTATCGTTTTTCCCATGGCGTATACCTTTAGTATTTCGTTCACGAATTACGGTTCTGCCAATATTCTGAGCCTTGAGCGGGTCAAGGAAATTCACCTGAATAAACTGGTAAAAACAGGCGACCATACCTACACACTGGCGCTTTTCCAGCATAACAATCAGTTTCAACTGCAACTGACTGATAAAAACGACAGTCACAGTATTTATACCTCCGACACTTTTGTACTCAATGGTGACCTGACAGAGGTTTCTGCCCGTTCAGGTGCCCACGCAAAGGGTAACAAACTGTCAATGAGGGAAGTGGTGAAGCAACGCTCGGCCCTGGGTTCAGTGGCTGTTATCCTGGAAGACGATACTCGTCTGGTGATGTCGTCCCTGCGTGAATTTTCGGCGATGGCGCCGCAGTATCGGGAACAGTCAAACGACTATCTGGTTGAGATTAAAACCGGTGATATCCTGCGCCCGGATATGACCACGGGGTTTTATGTGACCGAAGCTGGTGAGCAGGTTGCACCCGGTTTCTCTGTGTATATTGGTGGCGATAACTACAATCGACTGGTCACAGACAAAGGTATACGGGAGCCGTTTTTCAAGATTTTTGTCTGGACTGTTGTGTTTTCAGCGGGCAGCGTGCTGTTCTGTCTGGTGATCGGCCTGCTGCTGGCTAACCTGATGCAATGGGAACCACTGAGAGAGCGGGGGATTTACCGGGTGCTGCTGATCCTTCCTTATGCAGTGCCGGCGTTTATTTCCATTCTTATTTTCAAGGGTCTGTTTAATCAGAACTTTGGTGAGATCAATATGATCCTGGAAGGGCTGTTTGGCATCAGTCCTGAGTGGATGACCAACCCGACCTTTGCCAGGGCCATGATTCTGATCGTCAACACCTGGCTTGGCTACCCCTATATGATGATCGTCTGTATGGGACTGCTGAAAGCGATTCCGGACGATCTGTATGAAGCCTCTGCCATTGATGGTGCCAACCCGATCCATAACCTGCTGTACATAACACTGCCCAATATTGCCAAACCGCTGGCGCCGATCCTGATTGCCAGTTTTGCCTTTAACTTCAATAACTTCGTGCTGATTGACCTGTTGACCGCGGGCGGCCCCATGATGCCGGGCACCACCACTGCAGCAGGCTTCACGGATTTGCTGGTGAACTTCACTTTCCGTACGGCATTCGTCGCAGGACAGGACTTTGGTCTTGCCTCAGCTATTGCCACGATGATCTTCCTGATCGTCGGATTTATCTCCTGGGTTAACCTCAGGGCCACCCGCAGCTCACAGGAGTATTGATGATGGCAATGGTACAACCACGAAACCTGAAATATCGGGTATGGGCGGCGCGGATTGTGATGATTCTGCTGCTGTGTCTGGTGATGTTTCCGTTTCTGATGATTCTTTCGGTCTCTTTTCGTACCGGTAACTTTGCCACGGGCAGTTTGATTCCGGAAAACCCCAGTCTGGAGCACTGGGCAATGGTACTGGGTTTTGAGTACACCGCAGCGGATGGTTCGGTGGTTAAGCCGACTTTTCCGGTGCTGACCTGGTTGTGGAACTCCCTGAAAGTCAGCTTTACCACTTCGGCGCTGATCCTCATGCTGTCCACTACGGGGGCTTATGCTTTTGCCAGACTGCGCTTCCGTTTCAAGAATCACCTGCTCACCAGCATGATGATTCTGCAGATGTTTCCGGCGGTGCTGGCCCTGGTGGCTTTCCATGCCTTCTTTAATAAGTTGGGCGGTGTGGTGCCATGGCTGGGTTTGAATACTCACAGTGCCCTGGTGATGTCCTACCTGGGCGGTATCACCATGCACATCTGGCTGATTAAAGGCTATTTCGAAAGTATTGATGTGGCCCTGGAAGAGTCTGCCTATATCGACGGTGCCACCCCCTGGCAGGCATTCCGATATATTCTGCTGCCACTGTCTGTACCTATTCTGGCGGTTGTGTTTGTACTGTCGTTTATCGGTGTGATTGGTGAGTACCCGATTGCCTCTGTACTGCTCCAGGGTGTTGACCAGCTGACGCTGGCTGTAGGGATGAAACAGTTCCTCTATGCCCAGAACTACCTCTGGGGTGATTTTGCCGCTGCCGCGATTTTGACCGGTATGCCCATTACTGTCGTCTTCCTGATGGCCCAGCGTTATCTGGTCAATGGTCTGACGGCTGGTGGTGTGAAAGGTTAACGGATTTACAGTTTAAAAGAGAAAGACAATGGCTGAAGTAAAGCTGACCCAACTGGACAAAAGCTACGACGGTGGCAAGACATTTGTTCTGAAGAACATCAATCTGCACATTGAAGATGGTGAATTTGTCGCCTTCGTTGGCCCTTCCGGTTGTGGTAAGTCCACGTTGCTGCGGATGATCTGTGGCCTGGAGGAGATTACCGACGGTTTGCTGGAGCTGGACGGTGAGCATTCCAACGATATGCCGCCCAATGAGCGTCGTGTTGGTATGGTGTTCCAGTCTTATGCCCTCTATCCCCATATGACGGTGCGGGAAAATATGGAGTTTGGCCTGAAGCTGGCAAAAGCGAACAAGGCCGAGATCAATCGTCGTGTGGATGAAGCGGCCAGAATTTTGCAGCTGGAAAAGCTGTTGGATCGTAAGCCAAAGGCGATGTCCGGTGGTCAGCGCCAGCGGGTGGCGATTGGTCGCTCCATTGTGCAGGAACCGAGGCTGTTTCTGTTTGATGAGCCGCTGTCCAACCTGGACGTATCCCTGCGGGTACAGATGCGTCAGGAGTTGTCCCGTCTGCATAATAAACTGAAGACAACGGCCATCTATGTAACCCACGATCAGGTAGAGGCCATGACGCTGGCCGATCGTATCGTGGTACTCAGCCCACTGGCAGACGGTGCCGAAAGCAATCTGGAGCAGGTGGGTGCACCGCTGGCGCTTTATCACAACCCGTGCAACCTGTTTGTGGCCAGTTTTATCGGTTCACCGAAGATGAATTTCTTCCGTGCCGCGATAGTGGAGCCCGGTCAGAAAGAGACTAGAATTAAGCTGGAGTGTGGTACTGAGTTGCGTGTTTGCAATGACACCCGCAATGCCAGGGCCGGTGATAAGGTAACGCTGGGTATTCGGCCACAGGATGTGCTGAATCATGAAGAGGCGGATGGTGCAGAAAACTGCATTACCGGCACGATCGAAACCATTGAGCGCCTGGGTAATGAGTCATTTATCTACCTGAATCATCCGGATATTCACGAAGCGTTTATTGCCCGGGTGGAAGACTCCCTGCGTCGTCAGCCTGGTGCTGAATTCCATGTGGGTGTTCCGGCGGAAAACTGTCATCTGTTTGATGCCAGCGGTGTCGCGTTTTCACGGACCAGGTCACCAGTATTTGACTGATATTGCTGACAGCTGATTCCCTACCGTGGAAGACCGTTGGAACAACCTGCATTCCATACGACAAATTTTGTGCAATCTCCGGCAACCTTCCAGGTTGCCGGCCTACTTATGAAGAAACTCAATGCTTGACCACCAATTTATCGACAGTCTGGGTGACCTGTGTGGCATGGCCAGTGGCTATAAGGACTGGGATGGTACTCCGGTAGCTATTAACACTGAGAACAAAATTCCCCTGCTGGCTGCCATGGGTTTTGACGTTAGCAGTAATGCGTCGCTGAAACAGGCGATAGCCACTGAACAGTTAAAGTTGTGGCAATCTCCTTTATTACCAGTGACGGTTGTGCATCAGGGACAAAGCTTCTCTTTCGTACTGCGTTGCTCCAAGAGTAAACGTCCATCGTCTGTTGCTGTGCAGATAACTCTGGAAAACGGTGACCAGGTTACCCATCATGCCGATCTGACTACGGCTGTTGTGTCCGAAACCATGAAGCTGGAGCGCAAAGAGTATATTGCCCTTGAGGTTTCAATACCTGAATACCTGCCACTGGGTTATCACACGATGGCGGTTCAGGGGAAAGCATTTACGGCAGAAGCCGGATTGATTGTGGTACCGGAAGTTTGTTATGAACCGGAAGCCATGAAACAGGGCGCTAAAATCTGGGGTTCCGGTATTCAGCTGTATACCGTTCGCTCTGAGCGTAACTGGGGGGTGGGCGATCTGACTGACCTGGGTGCTCTGGCGGCAGGTATGGGTGAGCAGGGGGCTGATTTTGTTGGCCTGAATCCGGTGCATGCCCTGTACCCGTCCAATCCACTGCACTGCTCGCCTTACAGCCCATCGACCCGTCTGTTTGATAATGTGCTGTACATTGACCCTGAACAAGTGGCGGAGTACGCCGACAGTGCGTCAGCCCGGGAGACTGTTGCGAAACATCAGGGATTGATTGATGAATTGCGCAGCACCGACCTTGTGGAATACGACAAGGTGGCACCATTGAAAATGTCGGTGTTGGAACTGTTGTTTAATGAGTTTGCCGAACAGCATCTGGGCAAGGGAACAGACCGGGATCAGGCGTTCACGGCTTTCTGTCAGTCAAGGGGAGCGCGGTTAGATCAGTTTGCTCTGTTTGAAGCGCTGTATGAGCATTTCCGGAAAACCGATATTAATAGCTGGGGATGGCGCTGCTGGCCAGAGGCGTACCAGACGCCAGACAGTAAAGAGGTCAGGGCTTTTGCCAAGACGAATCAGGCACGGATTACGTTCTTTAAATACCTGCAGTGGCAGATGGATGAACAGCTGCACGCAGCCCAGGAAAAAGCCAAAGACGCCGGTATGATGGTTGGCCTCTACCGTGATCTGGCGGTGGGTGTAGACAGCAACGGTGCCGATGTCTGGACGGATCGTAATTTATTTGTTCTCGAAGCCAGCACCGGTGCGCCACCCGATGGTTTGGGGCCGATGGGTCAGGACTGGGGTCTGCCACCGTTCAATCCGGTGGTCTTGAAAGAGGAGCGTTACCAGCCTTTCGTTGAGCTGATCCGGAACAATATGCGTAACTGCGGTGCGTTGCGTATTGATCACGCCATGGGACTGTTCCGTCTCTGGTGGTGCCCGAACGGCAACACGGACAACAAAGGTGCCCGTTATGGCTGTTACGTCCACTATCCGCTGCAGGATTTGCTGGGTATTATCAAGCTGGAAAGTCATCGCCAACAGTGTCTGGTGTTTGGTGAAGACCTGGGTGTGGTTCCTCAGGAAATCACCGACAGTCTGCCTCCGGCAAGAATGTACGGCAGTGTGATGGGGATCTTCCAGCAGGATAAGGATCGTTATACGGCACCCGACAAGTACCGTGAAAAAGCCCTGGCGATGCTGGTATGCCATGACACACCCACCATGAAAGGCTGGTGGGATGGCAAAGACATCGACCTGATGGAATCCCTGGGCTTTTTCTCCGAAGAGCGTGCTGCCGCTGACCACGATGCCCGTGAACAGACCCGCAAGGCGGTGCTGAATACCCTGGCTGACCTTGGGGAATTACCAGAAGGCATTGACCTTCAGGCAAGCACGGCACCGGCATTCAGTCGTACCATCATGGAGAAATTCAGCTACTACCTGGCCTTGTCGGCTTCGCAAATCACCGGCTTCCAGCTGGAAGATGTGATGATGATTGACTCTCCGGTGAATGTGCCTGGCACCTGTAGTGAATATCCAAACTGGCGTCGTCGTCTGCCTCAGAGTATTTCTGCAATGCTGGCCAGCAAAGAGAATCAGCAGTTCTTTGCCAACCTGAGTGGCTGTCGTAAGGCGAAATAGTGTCTGACCATCGGTAACCTGTTGTCGGTCAGCCTCCTGGTGCAAAAAAGTGTTAATACCCATGCACCCCGTTCATCCTGAGCTTGTCGAAGGATGGTGCCACCGTACTTCGACAAGCTCAGCACGAACGGTATTGGTATCAACGCTTAGTTGCACTAGTACATGGTTTCAATGAGTTTGACGTGTACAATCTCCGTTCACCCTGAGCGGAGTCGAAGGGTGCTTGGCTCGATCTATCAGAGTCCGTAGTTTCCGCCTTTAGGCCCTATGGGTCCTTCGATGCTTCGTCAAGCTCAGCACTCAGGATGAACGGAGTGCGGAGACACGACAACCCGTCAAACCCATTGAAACCATGTACTATGCCTAGGAGTCTGTAATCGTTTACAGACTCGCGCTCTGATGAATACCGATAGAATTGCAGACAATTAATTTATCCCGTTGAGTAGTCCGATGAAAAAAACAGCGCTCTGCCTGGCACTTGGCTTACTGGCTGGCTGTGCAACCCATGATTCTGCGATAGCCCCGACGACTAAAGAGCCTGTGGCTGTTTACCACTCTTTACCGACCCTGAATTATCAACCACTGCGGATATACGACGAAGCTATTCAGCAGACCATTGGGCTGACGGAACAGTCTGCAACGCTGAAAACGACTAACAGCGATTCTGCCGTTATAGGCTGGCAGCTACCCGGATATGGAGCCTACCGGTTCAAAATCAGCAGTCAGATAAAACGTGGGAAATTTGGCCGGGAAGCTTCGGCGTTTATGCCGGAAGTGCAACTGCTCGATAAGCATTACCAGGTGGTTAAAACCGTGCCAGTGACGGCTTTGGATTACCAGAAGCCGGGCCTGCTTGGTCAGGAGTATTTTTATCACAGCTTTGTGGTAGACAATCGTGACCCGTTGCTGACGCCAGTCGAATACATTGTCGTTTATATGAGTGACGATGGTCGCAACCATAAGCTTCAGGTTGTTGATATGGAGAAGGAGTACGCAAAGGCCCGGGGCTTTATGCCACCGGCTACCAAAGATGTGCTGGCGACGGCCAGTGATCTTGGAGTTATTACCCTGGAAGCCATGTCACTGACCGAAGCGTATAGCGCTGGTTCTGCCCCAGGGCCTGCTTATACACCGCCGGTTGCTACAGGAAGAGAGGCTGAGGCAGCAGTTGGTTTCGACACTATTGCTTTAAGTAAAGAGTATCGAGAGACCGTTCTTCAGTTGCTGGGCGATGGCAAGGTTCAGGAGGCTTTGGCACTGCGGGAGAGTGCGGGTCAGATGCATGCTGATCTGCAGGTGGCATTTTCTGCGCTTTATGGACGTGAATCCGCAGGTAATGCCATTGAAAGCACCGCTTCAGATTCGCAGGCAATCGATAAACGTTTGTCCCATGCTTATCAGCAGCAGTTAATGATGCATTTGCAACAAGGTGAAACCCGGGCTGCCCTGGGGGTGATTGATCAGTCCAGAATGCTGCTCAGCCATATAGATGCGTTGTTCTGATAGTGATTCGAGCCGCCAGCTCGTTTTATCGTTCCCGGGGAGGAGAGGGTGTTGCGAAAGGCCTAAAAAGAAGGGAACCATAAAGGCACAAAGACACAAAGTTTTTTCTGGGCTTGCCGGGGCTACGCTCGGCAATAAAAAGGCTTTCTTTGTGTCTTCGTGTCTTTGTGGTTCAAGGCTTTTATACTTTTTGCAACACCCTCAGAACCCTGGGAACGAGTTCAAAACAGCAGGCCATTGTCTTCAATCCGGCGTATCAGCATCTCTTATTTCCCAAACTTGTAAAGTGAAATTGGTCATATCGCCTTCCCCGGTACGGCTCAAGACCACCACTTCATGCTCTGACATGGGATTGAAGCGTGCATTTATGATACCGTCTTGCTCGATCTTTCCCTTGAGTGACCAGTGCTTTTGATCGTTGAGCCCCAGGATTCCTACCATGTGAGAGTTGCGAGTCAGCGCATGAAGGCCCGACAGGCTAAAGCCGGTGATGATTGGGGTGTACTCCCTGGTGATGGTTTGAATTGACCATGTCCCTGCCTGGCTCTTCTCCCAGATACAGATTGTGCCGAACCCACCACTATAGCTGGTGGTCAGCAAGTGACTGTCAGACGGGCTGAATCGCGCCTGATACACTGCGCCATCGTGTTTGAGCCTTATGGCTGATTCAAGCCTTGACGCGGAACTCGACTCCGGCGAGAGACGCGGGTTCAGCGACCAGTCAGACCAATTTTCCGGTCTGTGCCATAGCAGCAGATCCTCGCAAGGCGTCGGACCATGAATTGCATCAGATATAGCGAACAGGTATTTACCGGTAGAGCTGAATTGCAGCGGAAAGAATGTCGGGAAGATCACCGTTTCTTGCCATTTCCCCGATGGATCCGGGCTGTGAATTGAGACCCGTCCGGGACTGTAGGGTTTGCGATCAATACCCACCAGAAGCTGATCTGCCACTGGGCTGAAGCAGGCAGAACCCCAATCCTCTGCTATTAATATTGAATGCTGTGCTGACCAGACTCCACAATCATCCAGAGATAAAATGGTTCTTTTATCCTGCGTGTGCAGTGACAGATACCGCTCCGATGGACTGAACTGAACTTTACCAATCAACCCTTCGGGGGAGAGGCCGGAAACCTTCATTTTCAGCCAATCATTATTATTTTCGTCCATGCACCAGAGGAGTACCTGATCGTCCTCATTACAGGTCACCATATATTTCCCGGAAGGGCTGAATTGGACCTTCTGGTTCGGCAAAGTTTCCTTGCCGACTTCCTCCCAACCGCTGTTAGCAGACCGTAAGGTATTCACATAACCCTCACTGTTGCGGGTTAACAGGCGGTTCGTGCAAGCACTGAAATTTGCCCCGGTAATCACCCGGCTGCCGCTGTTACCGGACCAATTGACGTGCTCTTCTGCCCATTGTCCCCGGTCATCCCTGGTCAGAATTCGGTGGTCATGCAAATAACGGCCATAAAACAACAGATGACGACTGGACTGGCTGAGGCAAAAATCAAGAATAGCTTCGGTCTGATTATATGGTTCACCTGGATCACGCTGCGGGAGAGTGACTTTGTGTCGCGGAACCAGGCGGTAAGCCGGGCATGATTCCATCCTCCGCAAGGTGTCAAGGCATAGTAGTGCGGACATCTGCGGGAGGTTCTTTATTATCCTGTCCCTGAACGATGTCCCTCTGTTGTTGCGTGATGCCGGAGTGGCAAATGGATGAGAGTGCCAGGATTTTTTCTGCCACGGGGCTATTTGCCGGTACTGTTCACGGAAGCGTTGCGGAAGTCGGGCAAAATAAGACAGTTCCTGAATATATTTGTGTTCCTTCACCACTTCCCGGAAAGTCTGGCAGGTTGCATTAACTTGCGGGATGTCATCGAATTCAAGGTGGTCAAAAATCATGACCAAAAGTTCGGGGGGGAGTTCAGTAATCGTTCTTTGCCACAACGGCTGTTTTTGCGGAAATTGCTGCGGAAATTGTTGCGGAAACTGTGTCTGCGGGCTTGCCTCCGGGAGCGCAATAGCGGAGCTGGGGGGTGTCGTTTTAGCAGGCTCATTTGCAGGCCAATCCGGTGCAATCGAAGCGCCGACAGTCCCTGGAAACAGAGGGTCGCTCATTGACTTACTCCATTCTTAATGAGTTATTACCGGCACTGCGCGAACCTTCACTACCGATTCATGATGTTAATGGACAGCCCTGAGGGCAGGAAGTTCCAGGGCAGAAACAGGTTGTTTCACATTGTGCAGGCTCCGGTATCTCATCGTTTCCACGTTCTGCGATACCGGATTTGCCAACGGTGAAACAAACTCTTATTGCGCGGAATCGTGGTGGTTTAATCGGGATTTTGTCTTTATGGTGAGGTTTGGTATGCATTCCCACGGAGGACCGTGCGAACGAGTTCGAAACAGCAGACCATTGTCTTCAATCCGGCGTATCAGCATCTCTTATTTCCCAAACTTGTAGAGTGAAATTGGTCATATCGCCTTCTATGGAATAGCTCAAGACCACCACTTCATGCTCTGACATGGGATTGAAGCATGCTTTCTGGATACCGTTTTGCTCAATCTTCCCCTTGAGTGACCAGTGCTTTTGATCGTCGCGCCCCAGGATTCCTACCATGTGAGGGTTGCAAGTCACCGCATGAAGGCCTGACAGGCTAAAGCGGGTGATGGCTGGAGTGTACTCCCTGGTGATGGTTTGAATTGACCATGTCCCTGCCAGGCTCTTCTCCCAGATACAGATTGTGCTGGCCGCAGCATAGCTGGTGGTCAGCACGTGACTGTCAGACGGGCTGAATAGCGCCTGATACACAGCAAAATCATGCTTGAGCCTTATTGCTGATTCAAGCCTTGATGTGGAACTCAACTCCGGCGAGAGACACTGGTTCAGCGACCAGTCAGACCAATTTTCCGGTCTGTGCCATAGCAGCAAATCCTCGCAAGGCGTCGGACCACCAATTTTATCAGATTTAGCGAACAGGTATTTACCGGTAGAGCTGAATTGAAGAGGAAAGCATTTCGGGAAGATCACAGTTTCTTGCCATTTCCCCGATGAATCCGGGCTGTGAATTGCGATCCGTCCGGGACTGTAGGGTTTGTCTTCAATATACACCAGAAGCTGATCTTCCACTGGGCTGAAGCAGGCATAACCGCAATTCTCTGTTATTAATATTGAATGCTGTGCTGACCAGACTCCACAATCATCCAGAGATAAAATGGTCCTTTTATCCAGCGTGTGCAGTGACAGATACCGTTCCGATGGACTGAACTGGACTTTACCAATCAACGCTCTGGGGGAGAGGCCGGAAACCTTCATTTTCAGCCAATCATTATTACTTTCGTTCATGCACCAGACCATTACCTGATCGTCCTCATTACAGGTCACCATATATTTCCCGGAAGGGCTGAATTGGACCTTCTGGTTCGGCAAAGTTTCCTTGCCGACTTCTTCCCAACCGCTGTTAGCAGACCGTAAGGTATTAACGTAACCCTCACTGCTGCGGGTTAACAGGCGATTTGTGCAAGCACTGAAATTTGCCTCGGTAATCACCCGACTGCCGCTGTTATCGGACCAATTGACGTGCTCTTCTGCCCATTGCCCCTGGTCATCCCTGGCCAGAATTCGGTAGTCATTCAAAAAACGGCCATAAAACAACAGATGACGACTGGACTGGCTTAAGCAAAAATCAAAAGGAGGTTCGGTCTGAGGAAATGATTCAATTGTTTCACGCAGCGGGAGAGTGACTTTGTGTCGCGGAACCAGACGGTAAGCCGGGCATGATTCCATCCTCCGCAAGGTGTCAAGGCATAGTAGTGCGGACATCTGCGGGAGGCTCTTTATTATCCTGTCCCTGAACGATATCCCTCTGTTGTTGCGTGATGCTGGAGTGGCAAATGGATGAGAGCACTGGGATTTTTTCTGCCACGGGGCTGTTTGCCGGTACTGTTCCCGAAAGCTCAGCGGAAGTCGGGCAAAATAAGACAGTTCCTGAATATATTTGTATTCTTTCACCACTTCCCGGAAAGCCAGACAGGTTGCATTAACTTGCCGGATGTCATCGAACTCAAGGTGGTCAAAAATCATGGCCAAAAGTTCGGGAGGGAGTTCAGTAATCGTTCTTTGCCACAACGGCTGTTTTTGTGGAAACTGTGTCTGCGGGCTTGCCGCCGTGAGCACAATAGCGGAGCTGGGGGGTGTCGTTTTAGCAGGCTCATTTGCAGGCCAATCCGGTGCAATCGAAGCGCCGACAGTCCTTGGAAACAGAGGGTCGCTCATTGACTTGCTCCATTCTTAATGAGTTATTACCAGCACTTCTGGTAGTACATGGTTTCAATGAGTTTGACGGGTTGTTGTGCCTCCGCACTCCGTTCGTCCTGAGCCTGTCGAAGGACCCATAGGGCCTAAAGGCGGAAACTCCGGACTCTGACAGATCGTGCCAAGCACCCTTCGACTCCGCTCAGGGTGAACGGAGATTGTACATGTCAAACTCATTGAAACCATGTACCAGAACCTTCATAACCATGGATTTATGGTGATATTGGACAGACCTGAGGGCAGGAAGTTTCCGGACAGAAACAGGTTGTTCTTACGGTAGACATTAAGAGGCTGTTTTAAAAATTATTGATCATTAACTCAGAATGACAACGGAGTAAAGTCACCGGTTTTCTGACATGAATTCCTTAATATCTACCCTAAGACAGGTTGTTTGACATCCAGCAGGCTCCGGTGTCTTCTTATTTCCAAGCTCTGCGTGGTAATGCATACCGCATTTGCCTTCAATCCGGCGTACCAGCATCTCTTATTTCCCAGACTTGTAAATGGATATTGGTAACATCGCCATTCTGAGTTTGGCCCAGGACCATCACCTCATGCTCTGATAGTGGATTGAAGTAGGCTTTCAGAATACCGTCTTGCTTGATAACCCCTTTGAGTGACCAGTGCTGTTGATCGCTGCGCCCGAGGATTCCTACCATTGAAGGGTTCCAGGTCAGCACATGAAGGCCGGACGGGCTAAACCAAGGTACGGTGATTGGGGCGCATTCTTCGGTGATGGTTTCAATTCCCCATTGTCCAGCCTGGCTCTTCCCCCAGATGTAGACTGTACCCGACTCGCAGCTGACCACTAAGTGGTTGCCAGAAGGACTGAACCGCGCCACTTTCACCGGAAAATCATGTCTGAGCGTTATTTCTGAATCACGAATCGCTCTTGATACGGCATCCGGCTGCTGCAAGCGACCATCGTCCAGCGACCCGGCAGACAAATTTTCCGGTATGGGCCATAGCAGCACATCACGGTCTCTGACTCTGTCTTGCAGCATATCTTGCAGCATGCCAAGGCCCACGAAGCCCGTGAATGAGGCCTTGTTGAACAGATATTGACCGGTAGAACTGAAGAAAACCGGACAAAAGTATGGGAAGATCATCGTCTCTTCCCATTCTCCCGATGCTTCCAGGCTGTATATTGAGACCCGCCCGGGAATGCCATAACTTTTTTCAAACCCCACCAGAAACTGATCCGCGACCGGGCTAAATTGGGCATGAGTAACATAATCATCTTTACATTTTTCCAGGCTCTGTGATTTCCAGTCTTTAGCGCTACAATCGTTCAGAGATAGCATCGTTATTTCACTCGCACAAAATGGTAGATGCGACCAGAGGAGTGCCAGATATCGCTCCGATGTACTGAACAGGGCCTGTTTAATCAACTCTCCGGAGAGGCCGTTAACCTTCACTTTCAGCCATTTATTATTGTTGTCCATGCGACAGACGATGAAAGGTTCGTGCTTGTAGGCCGCCATATATTTCCCCGAGGGGCTGAACAAGACCGCATGACCCGACAACTTTAGCTTGTCGTCGTCGTTCCAGCGGTTGTGGGCAGGTTGCAACATATTCGCGCGATTCATACCGTTCCAGGTAAACAGGCGATTTTCACACGCACTGAAATTTGCCCCGGAAACCACCCGGGAGCGGCTGTTATCGGACCAATTCAGGTGCTCTTCTGCCCATTGCCCCTGGTCATCCCTGGCCAGAACCCGGGAGTCATTCAGGCAACGGCCATAAAACAACAGATGGCGACAGGACGGGCTGAAGCGAACCCCAAGTACGACACCGGCCTGTGGCTGTGAATGCCATGCTGCACGCTGAGGGATCGTAACTTTTAATCGCTTGACCATACGATAAGCCGGACGTGATTCCATCCTCCCCAAGGTGTCAAGGCATAATAGTGCGGACATCTGCGGGAGGTTCTTTATTATCCTGTCCCTGAACGATATCCCTCTGTGGTTGTGTGATGCCGGAGTGGCAAATGGATGAAAGCTCCGGTATTTTTTCTGCCACGGGGCTATTTGCCGGTACTGTTCCCGAAAGCTCAGCGGAAGTCGGTCAAAATAAGACAGTTCCTGAATATAATTGTATTCTTTCACCACGTCCCGGAATGCCAGACAGGTTGCATTAACTTGCCGGATGTCGTCGAATTCAAGGTAGTCAAAAATTATGGCCAACAGTTCTGGGGGGAGTTCGGTAATCTTTCTTTGCCACAACGGCTGTTTTTGCGGGCTTGCTTCTGGGAGTGCCATAGCGCGAGGGGAGCCGGGGGGTGTCGTTTTAGCAGGCTCATTTGCCGGCCAATCCGGTGCAATCGAAGTGCCGACAGCCCCTGGAATCAGAGGGTCGCTCATTGACTTACTCCGTTCTTAATGAGTTATTACCGGCACTGCGAGACACATCGCAACCATTGATTCACGGTTTTAATAGACAGGCCAAAGGTCAGGAAGTTCACGGGCAGCCTGATTGCCCTTTGATTAATTAACTCAGATAAACGGCTGGAGCCTGCAGGAGGTGGAACAGCCTGTTTCTGCCCGGAATCATAAGAGTTTTATGGGAGGCTCACCAAGGTTCGACGCCATAGATTTTCCTGCCTGTTGCCGTCAGGTTTTCCCGGTTTACCCGTAATGATTCAAAATGAGAACCTGCCGTTTTCCGCAATCCTGCCTCATGATTGTATTGGCCTTCGCCACTTTCCAGGGCGTGCACCCTTTTTTCCCTTAGCGCCTCATCGGCAGAGGCGGGGAGAAAGCTGATCATCGCCAGCATACGCTCGCGCCTGTCGTCGGTGCAGTCCGGGTCTGGATTAAATCGTGAGTGGGTCAGGCGAGAATCCCAAACCACCATCTCCCCTTCTTTCAATTGCACAGCCCGGAGTGTCTGCCAACGGTCTTGTACATCCTCGCCCTGATATTCAATCCAGCCCTGTTTATCATCTGACCACGATTTATATTGCCCGAAGTCATGATGGGAGCCGGGGATAATACCCAGCATGCCGGTGGTTTTATCACAATCCCTGAGCGCCAGTAAGCCTTGAACCGCACTGAAACCGGGCTGGGTATGAGGGTTTTGATCCACATGAAGGGGGAGGAAGCTGTTATGGTCTGTTTCTGGCCGCATATAAATGCATCGGTCAAACACCACCCATAGTTTTTTATTATCCCAAAGGGTTTCAAACAGCTTGACCATGGTTGGGTTCTGCCTCAGCTGGGCCAGGGCATCGTCATGGTACAGTTCAAAAAAACCATTGATGCTGGCTCCCGGATGATGCTTGACCTGACGCTGCAACAGGCTGACGGCACTGTCACGATCCGCTGCAGTGGAAACATTCCCGGCAACGATGTAACCATGCTCCACAAAGGCTTCTTTGATGACTTTCGGGTCAGCCCGCTGTCCATCGTAAACTTTATGATCGGTATAACTGATCTCTTTAAAGGTATTGTTACTGCAATTGGGGCGTGCCAGTGGGTTCATTGTTTTTCCTCCTCCTTCAGGGTGTTTTGTAGTCTCTGCAGAATCTGATCAGCAATGACTTTCCCTCCGCCATGGGAAAATCGTCGGTCAAGTTCACTCAATGATGACTCGTCGGTATGGGACAGTTGCTGGTGAGCAATAGCCATGAGATGGCTGAGCGTTGTGATTGCTCCGGGTTCCGTCGTTAACCTTTCGATAAGATGAGTGATGGATTCCATAACCTCTTCCTGACTTTTGAAGTAGTCAATGGGAGCGGTCCCGGGAAATATGTCATGCCAGTCAATGCTGGCATCCACCATGTGATTTTGCTTTAGCAGTGTTAACTGCTGGCCCTGGCTGTCATTGGCCGGAGGCAGCCAGATAATTTTTTTCCCCAGGGCGGCCGCCTCAAATATGTTGCCCAGTCCGGGGGTCATCAGGGCCACTGTTGATTGCTGCAAAACATCCTGCACTTGATCAGGTGTCAGTGTCTGGACCTCAAACTGGTCCCCTGTGGCCTCTGCCAGGGTACGGCTGCCCAGAAATTGGAGCTGGTCGTAGTGACTGCCAAGGGTCTGGTTGATGCAGTTCATGATGATTTTTGCGTAGTTCATCATGATGGAAGAAGTCACCAGGGGATTCATCAGCCCACCGGTATTGACCAGCAACAGACTGGCCGTATTGGTTTGGGGGGGCTTATCCTGAAGACGCTGCAGGCCGGACACAATGGAAGGTACGACGATGGTTTCCGGCAGTTTATTGCTGTTTTCCTGTAACCGCTCCTGCACGGTGAGAAAGTTCTGTACCAGATAGAGGTCGGCATGGGTAATGGCTGGAGACACCTCTTTCCAGTACCAGGACAGTGGATCATATACGATGACCTCAAGGCCTGCTTCTTTGGCCCACCCGGCAACCTCCAGATCACAGGCGGTGATAAACAGATCGTATTCACGCAGGTGGCGGAGGTACTTTTCTTTTCGGTCGGTGGCAGAGCCCTGTTCGGTGCAGTCAATGATTCGGTTATAGGGGTACTTGGACTGAATATCGAGGGTGTGCTTTTCGCCGATATAGGCGAGGTGTCTGGCCTGTTTGCGCACGTAAGGAAATATTTCCCCGATGGCAGCAGAAGGGCCAAAACCGAAGGGTTCTGCATTAAACAGTATCTTTTTTTCTGCCCCTGAATCCGTGCTGGCAAATGTGATCTCCCGGCAGGGGGAGGGCTCCTGAACAGGGCGCTGGTTTTCTTGCAGCGTCTGCTCAACGATCTGGATAACCTGGTCTTTGCCATTGCCCCGCAAAAGCACGGTGTTATCTTTGCCGATGTTGTCGGAATAAAAAGCCAGGTTGGCAATAAACGTTTTCAGTTTTTCTGCACTCAGCTCCCCCGAGTTTATTCCAAACTGGTTGTCGCCAATCACTTTGGCATTGATCTGCTGTTCATACAGATTTTTCAGGGGTATGGCATAGACGGGCTTGTTCAGGTACATGGCTTCTGACAGCAGTGTGTGTCCTGCGGTGGAGATCACCCCGCCGCAAGCAGCAAGTAATGAAACAAATTGGGCGTCGCCATGGTGATAAAACCGACAACACGCACTATCAGCAGGAAGCAGGCACTGTATGGGTAAAAATATATGCACTGTGATGCCGTCTGGTACACTCTCCCGGACGGTCTGTAGCCATTGATCAATAGGCAGAGAGGTCCACGACTGGGCAGTAATGTACATCAGTAACGAGGCCGTTGTGCCATGGCCTTGTTCTTTGGCAGCAATGATTTCCGGACGAATCACCGGTGGCAGCAGGGTCACATTGGCAGTATCCCTGCGCTGTTGCTCTTGAACTCCAGGTTGAACGTTGAAGAAAGAGATTGCCAAACGCTTGTCGGCACGGGGAAAGAAAAGTGACAGCCGCTCCCGTTCATCCCGAAATGACGTACCCGCCAGATCAGGTATGAAGCTGCCGGTTAAAAACTTGCTTTGCTGGTCGCTGGTGATCAGCGGAGCCTGTTTGCTGTAGGCATACTGGGCGGACACCTGCTCGTAATCACTGATCACCAGATCCGGAGTACCCAGTTGTTGGTTCGCTACTGCCATGGCCCGGAAGTTGATCTGGTTGAAGTTCATGCGGTTGTTTTGTGGCAGCTCACTGGTGGCCTCAAAATCCAGCCCGGTCAGACAGCCAGCAATGTAGGGATTGTTCACCTCACATACGCGAACCCCCGGATACTCCTTCTGATGGTTGTGGAAATACTCCAGCGCCTGCCCGTAAGTGAACAGGACGATCTGATGATCTCTGTCCCTGAGGTAATTGAGGCAGGGCAACTGACGGTTCAGATGACCGTTGCCAATGCCACAGATGCCAATCACTATCTTTTTTTTTTGTCCGTTGGCAGCACCTCCATGGACAGCGTGGGCATTATGGATTGGTAAACGTCCTGCAGTGGGCCGCTGATCTGTCGTGTCTGCCGCCCGTCCTCGCGAAGATAATCCCCGAGCTTCTGCGCCAGGTAGTCTTTGACCTCGCGAGGAACGGTTCCATCAAGGACGGCATCATGATCACCGATCAGAATATCCTCGCGCTGCTTGTCGAGGAACAGGTTAAACAGCTGATGTCTTGCACTTTCAGCGGTCAGGGTGTTTTCCATGAAATTGTCGTTTAACTTGACCAGCACAATCTCCCGTATCGGGACTTCCGATTCCGGGTCACTGTAGTAATCCGAAGGCAGTTGAAAATGGGTCCGGTCGCCAACACTGGTGAGGGACTGTTCAGATTTTCCTGCTTCAGCAACTCCGGCACTGACCACGGGCTCCCATTTGGGCATATCATGGTTACGCACCGAAATGGTCTTGGTGCCCGCAACGGCTTTGAGTTGCCCGTCATCGGTAAACCTGACGAGGGTTTTGTCTGCCGAAATAATTTTTCGTTCTGGCAAATTGCGATGCTGCCGGGCATGCTCCAGTACCAGTGTGGTTTTGCCAGAGCCTGAGGAACCGGCAAGCAGGTAACAGCCCGAGGCATCGCCGATACAGGCCGCATGGACCGGGAACAGTTTTCTTCGTAACCACTCAACCCGACAGGCCCCGTAAAGAAGGTGTGGCAGGGTATCCGGCATGATGTCGTTATCGGGAGCCATAACCTGAACGGCTCCTTCACGTTGCTCGATGACCGGGTGGCTGGTGGTCTGGACGTGTTCCACGGTCACCAGGGGCTGGTCACCATTCCCGGGCTGTGGCTTAAATCCGGGCAGATGGGCTGACAGGTGTTGAATATCCCGCTGGGTCAGTGAAATGTCTCCGGTTGAGGCAAAATCGAGATGGTGCTGTTGTCCGATGTGCCATGAAACGGAAACCTTGCCCTGTGGCGTATCGACAGAACCCTGGCAATGCTCAGTGTTGTGTATGGCTCCTTTACTAACTGCTTCAGAAGAAGAGCCGGGTAAAACGGGTAGTGGGGTCATCATTTAATGTTTTAATCATTTTTGCCATGAGAACTCCCAAGTCAGGTAATAATGACCTGAGCAATGTGGAATTTTCATTGTGCAGGGTGACTGAAAAATCAGATCACAAATTATCAGGACCGACTTTGGCGACCATAAGAATTTGGTTTGATCAATGGCTCTTTTGTTAAGTGGACAGCTGCTGTCCAGTGAATTTTAAGACCATCTAATCAAGAGAAAGTTCATTGTCTTGGATTTGTGCTCAAGTTTGAGCAACCACGAAAACACAAAACAGCCATCTATTTCTAGCTGGCTCGGGGCTGTTGGAAAATTCCAGTACTTGAATCTTGTTTATTAAGTCAGTGCTGCTGAAATCATCAGAGACAGGGAAAGCAAAAAAAACTGAAACAAGCGAGGAAAATGTCATACCGACCGGCCTGAGCATCGCCGAAGCGGTCTTCATCCACACCGGAACTTCGGACGATGCAGGCTTCGCCGGATGGTTGCCCAAGCGCGAGGTAGAGATGACGAATGTCCCCGGCAGCACTGATATTTTTCACCTGTTGATAGAAATCTTCACTGGCAATAAATCCGGATAATCCCTTGAGCCATTGTGCCTGTTGCGGATGGGGGAGTTCGGTAACGATCCTGCGCAATTGTTCCAGGCTGCGTGATTCGTGGCTCCAATGGTGTATATCTGGCAGATAAAGGCAACAGGCATTGTGCGGGGAAAGGCTGTTGCTCCAGCTTGGCGACCAGAGTTGTGTCAACCACAGTGAAGGGTGGAACCGGAATCCTGGCTTGTTGCATTCGGTGCAGAAACAGTCCCTTGCCACCCATAAGGGCCCGGGTTTGCCTCTCAGGGGTGGCAGGTTCCAGGCCATGGCTGGCAGGCCTGTGGCTATCGGTAACCGGAAGTGCGATGTCACGGTTGGGTAGTGGAGAGAAAAGCTCGGTTTCGTGTGAATTATCCGCCTCAAACCGCTGGCAATAAGGGGAGCTATGCCCGGCTCGAATGACAGAACGAGTGGATGTTGATGCTATTTGGCAGTCAGCTTGGCAGTCAGCCGTAGCTGCGTGGGAGTCAGCTATATCAGCAGATATGGGTGAAACAAAACCCGATATTGTTGGTAGAGCGTTTCCCACAATTTTGATTCCTATAAACTTTTGTTATTTGACCAGAGCTTTTGAAAAAAGTTTTAACAAATAAGACAGCCAGTTGCCTTCCGGGAATTTTCAGCCGTTTCTGAACGATCGAACCGTTTTAACAAAAATCAGGGGCATGACCAGTCTGACCCTGATTTTGAGCCTATACCTGAACATACCTCCGGCTTAAAAGGCTGTCGAAAAAGTGCTGTGCTTTTCTCGCTACTTTTGCAACAAGCTCAGCCTGGTGAGGGGTTTGCGTGAGTTGAAGATCAATATTCCAGGAGCCTTATGGATCCAGATGAGTACTACTAATATAGGACCAAATTCCGCCAACGTATGCACCAGTAGCAAAACCAGCAAAATGAGAAGCAGAAAGGTAGCCATTACTTGCAAAAGCTATAGGACAACCGGCAAAGCCAATTACCGCACCCGTAAACGCGAAAAGTTTTAAGTCAGCCAGGCTATTTGCCGCTCCAAAAACAGATCCAGTTGCAATGGCTGTACTTACACCAGTAGCCAGGGAAGACTCAACATCATCAGTCTCAGCCAAACCAATGGCAAGGTTAATAATGCCGGCGGCACCAATAAAGGTTGCCGCAGTAAGAGCAGAGCTAGCAGCACAAATAAAAACATCAGTAGCAATTTGAGAAACTTTTCTGATTACCCGTTCATGCAATGAACGAGTAAGAGGCATACTCTCAAGGATAAATGACGGCACTTCAGACCTACAAATAGGACATTTCTTAGATCGGTCAAACCATTGAGCAATGCATTTTCTTCCAAAGACATGAGTCTCATGACACGGGAGAACTACTTTATCATCACATCGAAGATCTTCATTATCATTTTCATTAAAAGACTCGAAACAGATTTGACATACATCCGCAACATTCATCGAAAATAAACTCTATCTCTGTTCATTGGTTAATAATGAGATAAAACATGAATATCTGGGCACCCATCGAGAATTCCACATCCAGTGCTTTAAGTGGACTGACCAACTATGCCTTGTTTTTCAAGGGGCAGTAGTTCATTGATAAAAGGTTGGACTTCCGGTGGTATTGCACTGGATTCAGGCACCGTGGCCAGAGTTAAAAAGTCCTTATAACCCGATACAAACCGTTGTAAATCCGCCTGTAGCTGCTTAATCTCGATGCCAAGCTGTGGTGCTACCTGGCAGTCAGCCGTAGCTGCGTGGCATTCAGCTATATCAGCAGATGTGGGTGAAACAAAACCGGATTATTGTTGGTAGAGCGTTTCCCACAATTTTGATTCCGATAAACTTTTGTTATTTGACCAGAGCTTTTGAAAAAAGTTTTAACAAATAAGACAGCCAGTTACCTTCCGGGAATTTTCAGCCGTTTCTGAACGATCGAACCGTTTTAAAAATCAGGGTCAGAAAATCAGGGGTCAGGCTCCCAGGAGGGATGGGCAGGCCTTACATTCTGCAAATATCTTCTTTTTAACTCTGTAAACCACAAAAGTTATGCACAAAGAAAGACCTGACCCCAGCTTCTCTGGCTCGACGAGTTCATTGCCGAAGCCACCGCCTTCCCCTCCGTCGAGCACGACGACCAAGTGGACGCCTTTGAAATTCTCATCGACGCCCTCTCCCGAGTCCACGTCACCCCCGCCTCTTTCGGCACGCCGATCTTCGTCAAGCACTCCCTGGCGAATCAATATCAGCAGCAACAAAAGAAAACCTCCGCTCCCGACGTCGACGACGGCTGGTCTCAATCTTTCACCTCTGGCAAATCACTTACCCAGGCACTCGGCTCCGGCAAATGGAAAGGGTGGGGAAATTAGGGCGAAAAAAAACCGCCTTTCGGCGGTTTCTTATTTACTTACAAAGTCTTAGGCTGCCTTTTTTTGCAGCTTTGCCGCTTCTTTCAGATGTCTCTCACGGGCTTGTCTTGCGGTTGCACCAACTTTGTTTGCGAGCTTGATGATTTCGTTAGCAATCTGTTCGAACGTCATGTCTTTCATAAGAAGCTCCACTCATTAGCCGTCTTCGTTAGTGTTTTAAGTTTTATTTCGTCTTCGGCCTGTATTGCTTTAGCTACTTCAGCTACAAACCTAACATAATCTTGGGCTTTATTTAAAGTCCAATGATTTTGCGTGTAGCCTTTAGATTTCAATTGACCGTGATTAATAAGGTAATCCATCATGTCGCCAATCTTTTTCATGTCTTCTGCTATTTCAGCATAAGATGGATTTTCTTTTTTCAGTACTTCAATGGAAAAGTCTTCAGCATTTTTCAGTACCTCGGAGCTTTGCTGGATGATTTTATCGTAAAGATAGTTCACTAAAGCATCCAATGGATCTTCATCCCTGGCGACTTGATACATGTTATTCCCCCCTGACAGGGTGGATAATCTAACACAACAGTATCACTTAACAACCCCTATTTTATAAAAAAACACAGATCGTGCAAGATTTTTCTCTTACAGGAGGCGTAGTGATAAACTGTTCAACAGGCATGGCTGATCTCCTTCTGGTTAACCACTGCTATTAATAGCAGAAAAGGAGGTCAGTCATGCATTTTTAGGTCATTTTAAAAGTCGAACATCGCGTAATTTAGTCTACACTCATTGTCATGATTGACTCCCGAAGGTTTCAACGTCTTCTGAAGTTACGGATTCAGGTATTAATTACAACAGAAAGATAGTTAAACAACCGGAGTTTTCTCGCCCTTTGTGTATCGAACTCACGTTATCTATCAGTTGTACACGTAGAAATGAGTTAACCATAATAGAGCAAGTTCATGAATCAAGCAGCATTTTCAAATATTGAGCTTCGTAGTTACGTAAAGGCTCCACAAAGCGATGCAGAATCGGGTGTGAGGCAGGATGATCGAAGTTGTGGGACCAGGGCGTTTAAATGGATTGTCCGTCACCCTTTTCTGACAGCAGTTGCAACCATAGGGTTGCTTGGGGCCGCGTCTGCTGGCATTTATGGCTTAACCCTTTTAGCTGCAGCAGCTCCTGCTGCAACGGCATTGTCTGCCCGAAAAGTAATCAATACCACGGCCATTGGAGCACCGAGCTTGACTGCAGCAGCGCCTGTTGCAACGTCCTTATCTACCCGAAAAGTAATCAATGCCACGGCCATTGGATCACCGAACCACAATACCACGACCAACCAAACGTCGGCCCAAAATAACACGACCAAGTCACCGACCTTGATTACAGCAGCGCCTGTTGCAACGTCCTTATCTACCCAAAAAGTAACCAATGCCACGGCCACTGGATCACCGACCAAAAATACCATAACCAAACAAGCAACGACCACCAAGGCACCGGACATTACAGTAGAAAGAGTTTCGTGTTGTGAAAATCCTGATGTTAAACCTGGATGTTGTATTGATGATAATAAAAATAAACCATTATGGATGTGCTATGAAAACGGAAAAACTGAAATGTTTAAGAATCATACGTTTTTTGGTAAAATAACACCTCAAAAATTTATTTTAAATTGCGACCCATCAACAACAAAATGCACCAGAGAAACTGAAGTAAAAATTGAGCATATAGGAACATTACCTAATATGGATGAATTTTGTAAATATTATGAGTGGGGTAAGGCTAAATTTGATGACGAGCAGTGCCCCCTGTGTCAGCATAGTTGTCGCCTCTCCTGAAATTAGAAATCTCAACAGGGGGCGGTCATGAGTAATCAATGGCCCGCTATTCAGAAGAGTTCAAAGAGTCCATCATTCAGAA
>NZ_PJPV01000078.1 GCF_002864045.1 Endozoicomonas acroporae | reverse complement strand
ACTGGAGTAACCATATTATGAAATCATATATTTCTGACTCCTTGTTCAGGTACTCCCGGCAACTGCTCCTGCGTTGCTCTAGCTCCTGCATCCATGCAGTCGTGCTTCGTTACAACTCCGGTCACATAGCTACGGCTATGCTCCCTCCGTTGTGCCTCGCATAGCACCTGCCCAAGTAGCCAGAAATATGTGATTCCATATGGCCAGCTACTTAGTCGCCTGAACTATTACCGGTCAGCCTTGCCTGGTCAGATCCAATAACGCTGTTAATTTCTTTGATTTCTCTGTCTCATCGATTGCAGACAGAGTCACTCTTTGACGAGTCTCCCGGTAAGCCCACTGCTCAAGGTAACAGCCCGGAAAACGCATTTTCAGTCTTTGAGCCTGGTCAATTCGCTGTCCGCGGACACAAAATTCAATGAGCGGATTGAGCAGGAACAATTTGTCATTGACCTCTCCGGGAAGATGCCAGGCATAAGACGCGATAAAATCCTTGAAAGTTAAAATCTCGGTGGGGGAGGAGGTCGCAACGAAATCTAGCTCTAATTTCAAAATGTTCTCAATGGTGTCTTTAATGATTTGTTTGCCAGCTGCCCCGGGAGTTGCCAGCTTCAGCACTCTATTGACAGAACTCCGGTGAGATCGATTCTTGAGGGCTTTGATAAGGTGCTTGTCGGTAAGGCGAACATTGAATCTTTCTGAAATTTTGTCAGCCCTGTCGTAATTAAGCCTGCTAAAGCAGAGAGTCATCAGTGAGTAGGCCAGCTTTTCACTCTTGATGCCGTGATTAAAAAATCCCTCAAAAAAAACCACAATGTCAACATATTTTGTTTCGTTCAGTTTTCGTAGCCATCTACTGTCTTCCAAACATTTTTCCAGCCCGTCAGCCAGAGTATTCATGGCAAACTTCAGGGATTGGGCATTTTGCAGATTTGCCAGGCCCAGTATCACTTTGCCGTGGTCAGAAAGGTACTGGTCGCCAGGTTTGTTATATTCGCCCGGTCCGTATTCCGGGATCAGTTTATTGAGAGCTTTGGTGTGTTCAGCGTCTGATGCGTATTTCCGGAGCAATTTTTCGAGAGCTTTGGTACGTTCACCGTCTAATGCGTATTTCTGGAGCGCTGTTTCAAGAGTTTTGACAGGTTCAGCGTAAGGTGCGTATTCCCGGACCAGTTCATCGAGAGCGATCTTGAGATGGCCTGCTTCCAGATTTGCTTTGTAGGTCTCTTTAAAATGAGCGGCATGGGCGAAATGTTTCCGGTCAAAGAACAGTTTAAGGGCTGAATTCGCCAGTGAACTGTTATCAGGGCCACAACCTGCCAGCAAACAGTCGATAAGCTTTTTAAGCTGATCGAGCGCTGTTGAGGGCATAGCAGGAATGGATGGATCCTGTAAAACGGTTGTAAGGATATCCCGGATTTTTTCTGCCGCTTGATCCGGACATGACCGTTGCAGCGATGCTAATAATGATTTTACCCGGGCGGCATCTTTTGCTTTTACGGCCTCTGCAAGCGCTGGTAAAACCTCTTCCGGTTCCATGGCAATTGCAGGTTCCGGATCGGTTGTTATGCTGGTTTCGGATTGTGTGTCTGTTTCTGTGTCTTCAGGGCGGCCTGGGTCAGAATATGAAATTTGCCTGTCGGCAAGGGCTGTATCTTTGCCTGTACTGCTTTCTACGTAGCCAATAGCATGGAGTAGTCTGGTGACGACAGAACCTAACCAACTGCTTTCAGCCTTTTCTGTTTTTTCTACTGACTTGGCAGAGGGTTTCTGACTGCTTGAGTCGGGCTGTGGAGATGATGGTGGGAGCTTCGCAGGTTGCATAATATTGAGTAACTTACCAAGGTTACTGTTGTGTCAGTACTCAATCAGACAATAAAAAAAATAATTAGTTGCAAGCAGTCAAACAAAAGTACCCTATCTGAACTCAAATAAGCTTAAGGAAAGTTAAGCTTGTGAGGTTCATACGGGTTCGAGGAATCCAGCTTATTTTATCACTCTCAAAGATACAGCAAAGTACCGGAATGGCTCTTACTGGAACGATGCTGCTTGCCCCATCGAACAAAAAATAATAAAACGGTTCCTGCACATGGCAATTTTCCCAGGTGGAAAATCCGGTAGCTGGAATTATTGGCACTCACCCGGAATCCTGTGGAGGCATATGTGATATGCTTGCAGCCCGATGGATTGAACGGCATGCCGACAATAGCAGCCTGGCCAGCTGGCTATCAACTTCCGGGTCAATTACAAAAAAAGACATTAACCCATCAAAAATCAGGCAACTTATGCAGCATTATATTGTGTGTGCCACACTGTTTACCGTCAGAGGTTATTTTTATGGACAGCAGCGTGAAATCAAACATGGCCAGCAATATTCAACAAACCGTTTACTTGGGAGACCCCTCCCGTATCAGTGGTGGAAGACCGGTATCGGTGTTCAGTAGAATTCGTCAGTTGATCAATCCAATGAACTGGCTCTCACTCCGGACGGGAAGTAACCGATACAGTGATTATCAGAAAGCCAGCAGTAATTTGGTAAAAAGCTTGAACAACTATCATGAAATCAAGTCGGCAGCCACCAACGTTCTTTATCTGACCATTGATGAGCATTCCGGTGATATTAATCACAAAATAAAACAAGAACTCAACTCAATGAAGCCAGCTATATATAGGCGACTTGAGCTTACTGGTAATGATTCGGCCAGCTCGATATCGAATACGGACAATGACAGCAATGCTGACAACAAACCGGATCAGGAAATAACAATGTCCGATCAGGAATTAGAAAAGGAGTTGGATAATAATACGTCTATACTCAATAAATTTGAGGATCTGATAAAAATTATTGAATGCAGGAAATCAGTGAGTCCTGAACCAGGTGATGGTTCTCAGGCTCGAGCCAGTACCAGAACATTGGAAGATGAGATTGATACGGCAATCGACGAACTGGCTTCTACCTGTATGCAAACCAGGAAAACAATCAGACATAATCTCAATACACAGCTGGCATTCAAGGAGAAAATTTTAATAAATAGCATATTAAGAGTGAATCCTGAATTGCATGCGATAGACAATTTTATCAATCAGAAAATTGAGGGATCAAGTATAACCAGTCAATACAGTCAGAAGATTGCTCGATTAAATATATCATGGAATATCCTTCTTCATATTCTAGGTCTGGATACGGAAGCATTAGCGGTCAGGTTTACAGAACTGGACACACTTAAAGATCTGATTTTTCATTCGTTGAACGCCTCTTCCATAAGAGAGGGGAAAGATGGTGGTATCAGCCGATTTTTTACTCGGTTTATGAGTCAGGAAGACGGAGATATTAATAGCCCCAGCAGGGCAGAACGAGTAAAAGAAATTATGACGCTGGAAGCCAGCATATCTTCTGGAAAATTACAACCAATCATGCTGGATGGTCATAAAATTACGGAACCTGTGGAAACATCTGGTATTGATTTTACCGGTTCGACAACACTATTAAACAATGAAATATATAATTTCAAACGAGCCATACTCTATCCGGCTTATGGATGCCATAAAGCTCAACTGGAAGGAAAGGCCCAGGAGGAGAAAGATTGCTTACATGTAATGACCTTATCTTGTCTGGCCTATTTCTTCCGTATGATAAGGGCAGAGTGGTCAGAGAGCCAAACCAGCCATGCTGATGCTGCGATCCGGATTATAGAGTTTATCCAATCAATAAAATCAGATCAGTTATCTTTATTGTCCGGACCAAAGTATTACCCATTTGAAAACATAGAGCAGCTAAACAAACATTTTTCGGAATTTTATCATAAATATTGCAGTGGCCCTTCTTACGGTAGACATTAAGAGGCTGTATTAAACATTATTGATCATTAACTCAGAATAACTCCGTTGTCATTCTGTACATGGATTGTACAGGATCCATCTCACATGGATGTGAACACGCTGGCCGTTGGCTATCCCTGCAAGTAGCATAGAAAGCTCACTTCATCGCCGTTCGGCAACGCTTTCCCGTTTCAGAATCCCATCATAAAACAGCCCTGCGACGAGTTGTGTCGCATGCAAACCAAAAAGTGAAATTTTTTCTAATCAGTGCTTCGCAAATACACGACTACCACCTATAACCTCACAAGCGTACAATTATTTCCTTCCCAAAATTCCTCTCTGAGCTATCTGGCCCTCCGCTCCCCTGAGTCAATAAAGACGATGGTACAAGCCACGGGCGGTAGCGTGGGGGAAGCTTCTCAGAACCTACCAACGGCCAATCTATGAACACCACTGAACAGCAGTTCCTTAAGGCGCTGGACGATAAGCTATGGAAAGCTGCGGACAAACTGCGCAGTAACCTTGATGCCGCGAACTACAAGCATATTGTGCTGGGTTTGATCTTTCTGAAATATGTGTCGGATGCTTTTGAAGAGCGTCAGGAAGAACTGAAAGCACTCTTTCAGAAAAAAGACGATGACAATATCTACTACTTGCCCCGGGACGATTTCGATTCCGACGCAGACTACCAGCAGGCCATTGCCGATGAGCTGGAAATTCTCGATTACTACCAGGAGAAAAACATCTTCTGGGTGCCCAAGCATGCCCGCTGGAGCACACTGAAAGATACCGCTACCCTGGCCATCGGTTCGGTGATCTGGCAGAACGAACAGGGGGAGGACATTAAGCTGCGCTCCATCTCCTGGCTGATCGACAATGCCCTGGATGACATTGAAAAAGCCAACAGCAAACTGAAAGGCATTCTCAACCGCATCAGCAACTATCAGCTGGATAACGAAAAGCTGATCGGCCTGATTAACAGTTTCTCGGACACCAGCTTCCGCAACCCGGAATATCAGGGCGAAAAGCTGGAACTGCACAGCAAGGATATCCTTGGCCACGTTTATGAATACTTCCTCGGTCAGTTCGCTCTGGCGGAAGGCAAACAGGGTGGCCAGTACTACACGCCGAAAAGCATCGTCACCCTGATTGTGGAAATGCTGCAACCTTTTCAGGGGCGGGTGTATGACCCGGCCATGGGCTCCGGTGGTTTCTTTGTCTCCAGTGAGAAGTTTATTGAAGAGCACGCCAAAGAGCACCATTACGACGCCAGCGAGCAGAAAAAGCATATCTCCGTGTATGGTCAGGAGAGCAACCCCACTACCTGGAAGCTGGCGGCCATGAATATGGCCATTCGGGGCATCGACTTTAACTTTGGTAAAAAGAACGCCGACAGTTTTCTGGATGACCAGCATCCGGACCTGCGCGCCGATTTTGTTATGGCCAACCCGCCGTTCAATATCAAGGACTGGTGGCATGCCCGGCTGGAGGAAGATGTGCGCTGGCAATACGGCACACCGCCCAAAGGCAACGCCAACTTTGGCTGGATGCAGCATATGCTCCACCATTTGCACAACAACGGTTCGATGGCGCTGCTGCTGGCCAATGGTTCCATGAGTTCCAATACCAATAATGAAGGGGTGATTCGTCGTCAGCTGATTGAGGCCGATCTGGTGGAGTGCATGGTGGCGCTGCCGGGGCAGTTGTTTACCAATACGCAGATTCCAGCCTGTATCTGGTTTTTGACCAAGAACAAGCAGAGTGGCAATGGCAAGGTGGATCGTCGGGGGGAGACGCTGTTTATTGATGCTCGCAATATGGGCTTTATGAAAGATCGGGTATTGAGGGATTTCACCAAAGATGATATTGCCTCGATTGCTGATACCTTCCACGCTTGGCAAGAAGGTAAGGATTACGAAGACAAACCCGGTTTTTGTTTTGTTGCATCCCTTGAAGATATTCAGAAACACGACTTTGTTCTCACACCAGGGCGTTATGTGGGTGCTGCTGAGCAGGATGATGATGGTGAGCCGTTTGCTGACAAGATGATGCGGTTAACAGGTTTGCTTCAGGAACAGTTTGCTGAGAGTGATCGGTTAGAAGAGGAAATTAAAAATAACTTTGCAGGGTTGGGTTATGACTTCTGAAATCCAACTAACCGAATACGGTTTATTTCCATCCACCTTTCGATGCTCAAAGCTTTCAGAGTTATGTGCTGAAAAAATAGGAGTTCAAACGGGTCCGTTTGGCAGTCAATTACATAAAGAAGACTATGTGCAAGTTGGTACTCCAATAATCACAGTTGAACACTTGGGAGATAATCGAATTATTCATATAGACACTCCGTTTGTGTCAGATGAAGATAGGATTCGCCTCTCGAAGTATCATTTGCAAGAAGGTGATATTGTTTTCTCTCGTGTTGGTTCTGTTGATCGTAGAGCCATAGTTAGAAAAGAAGAAAATGGTTGGCTTTTCTCTGGTCGTTGTCTGCGATTAAGAGCCGATAAAGAAAAAATAGATCCACTTTACCTATCCTATTTTTTCGGCTTAGAGGCATTTAAAAAATATATAAGAGGTATTGCTGTCGGTGCGACAATGCCTTCTATTAATACTAAAATTTTGAGCGATATTCCGATTTATTATCCAGAAAGTCTGGAGATACAACGGGAAATAGCACAAACCTTTTATGCAATTGATGAAAAAATTGAAATCAATTCAAAATCGAACCAAACCCTCGAAGCCATCGCCCAAACCCTCTTCAAAAGCTGGTTTGTCGATTTCGATCCGGTAAAAGCCAAACTATCGGTATTGACAGCAGGCGGCAGTGCCGAAGACGCCGAACGGGCAGCCATGTGCGCCATCTCCGCCCGAGACGAGGCAAGCCTGAACACCCTGCAAACCGAACAACCCGAAGCCTACGCCGAGCTTGCCCGAACTGCTGCCTTGTTTCCTTCTGCAATGAAGCATTCAGAGTTTGGGAAGATACCAGTGGGATGGGAGGTTGGCACTTTAGGAGACAAGTATAACGTCGTAATGGGACAGTCCCCTAAAGGTGATACATACAACGAAGTAAAGGAAGGCCAGCTTTTCTTTCAAGGCAGGGCTGAGTTTGGTTGGCGATATCCCACTCCAAGGCTTTATACCTCATCACCCAAAAGAATGGCAACAAAAGGTGATATTCTAATGAGCGTGAGGGCACCAGTCGGGGATCTGAATATTGCACTTGAAGATTGCTGTATTGGACGAGGCTTATCAGCTTTACGTCACAATAGTGGCAGTACATCATTTACTTACTACCAATTGAAAAGTTTGCAAACCCAACTGGATAGATTTAATGGTGAAGGGACGGTTTTTGGATCAATAAATCAGAAAGATTTGAAAGGTTTACAGGTTATCAACCCCTGTAGTATTTCTATTGAGGCATTTAATAAATTCAGCCTGTCACTCGACAAAAAAATTGAAAGTCGAGCTATTGAAAGTATGAGGTTATCTGAACTGAGAGACACCCTCCTCCCCAAACTCCTCTCCGGCGAACTAACTTTGCCTGACACCCCACCAACCAAGGCAAACCCGCCAGAAAGTGATACTCTGGAAGGACAACCACAACAACAGCCACTGATGGAAGCCGCCGGATGAAGCTTGAGTCCCTGACAATCAAAAATTACAAGGTCTTTCAGCATGTGGAGCTGAAAAACCTGCCCGGCATGTGCGTCTTTGTCGGTGCCAATGGCAGCGGGAAAACCACACTGTTTGATGTATTCGGTTTTCTCAGGGATGCCCTGCACGGCAATGTCCGCATCGCCTTACAGAAACGGGGCGGGTTTCGGGAAGTAGCCACCCGTGGCGGTATTGATCAGCCTATCGAATTCACCCTGCAGTTCCGCTTGCCCATTGGCGGCGTTGACCGGCTGGTGACTTATCTGCTGGAAATTCGACAGGACAAAGGCCGACCCATCGTTGCCCGGGAGATACTCCGCTATAAACGGGGTAGCCAGGGTTCACCGTTTCATTTCCTGGATTTCCGGGGAGGCCGCGGTTACGCCATTCTCAATGAAGAAGATTTTAATAAAGCCGATTCAGAGCTGGAACGGGAAGAGCAGACACTGGACAGCCCGGATATTCTGGCCGTAAAAGGACTCGGGCAATTTCAGCGATTCCGGGCAGCCAATGCCTTTCGCCAGCTGATTGAAAACTGGCATGTCTCCGATTTTCATATCAGCGATGCCCGCCAGACCCGGGACGCAGGCTATGCAGAGCATTTATCGCCCCAAGGGGAAAATGCCGCGCTGGTAGCACAGTACCTCTATGAGCAACACCCGGATATTTTCCAGCATGTGCTGGATAAAATGAAACAGCGGGTGCCAGGGGTTGAAGATGTCAAAGCGGTGGAAACCGACGATGGCCGGATTGTACTGAAGTTTCAGGATGGCAGCTTTAAAGACCCGTTTGTAGCTCGCTATGTCTCCGATGGCACCATCAAGATGTTCGCTTATCTGTTGCTATTGAATGATCCATCGCCTCATCCATTGCTTTGTGTCGAGGAGCCAGAAAACCAGCTCTATCCAAGCCTGATGGTGGAGTTGGCGGAGGAATTTCGAAGTTATGCCGATCAGGGTGGCCAAGTGATGGTGTCTACCCATTCGCCAGATATGTTGAACAGCATTCAATTGGAAGAGATTTTCTGGTTGAAGAAAAGCAACGGTGTCACCACCATTGAGCGTGCTGCCGATAATGCGCTGATAAAAAGTCTGGTCGAAGGCGGGGATTTACCCGGTGCGCTCTGGAAGCAGGGACTGTTTGATGGAGTAAACCCCTGATGACGCAGTTGGTCTTTTTGCTGGAAGAGCCCTCTGCTCAAGTATTGCTGAATACATTGTTACCCCGACTGTTACCACCGGAAGTCTCTTTTCGATGTATTCCCCATGAGGGCAAGCAGGATCTGGAAAAATCCATACCCATCAAACTGCGCCATTGGAACATACCCAATAGCTGGTTTGTGGTGGTGCGTGATAAAGACCAGGACGACTGTGAACGCCTGAAAGCACGACTACAACAGTTATGCGAAGAAAACCATCGACCGGAGACACTGGTTCGCATTGCGGTTCATGAATTGGAAAGCTGGTTTCTTGGGGATCTTGCTGCGGTAGGTGCAGCTTTTAACAAGCCCCGGCTGGCTGAAAAACAGAATAGTCGTAAATTCCGCAACCCTGATGCTTTGGCCAATGCTCAGGAAGAGTTGAAAAAACTGATTACCCGTTATCAGAAAGTCTCTGGTGCCCGAGCCATTGCGCCCCACCTTAACCTTGCTAACAATCGATCGGTTAGTTTTCAGCAGTTTGTCACCGGCGTTCACACTTATCTGGAACGCATCAATACCATGTAAATGGTTGTTTAACCGCCTCTGATTTCTGTTCTGGTTTCAGTCTTGGTTGTGGCCTTTCTTGCCAAAACCTCACTCATTATTTTAATAAAGTCACGGATATGATTACTGAAGATCAACTTGAACAACTCTGTTTAGAGTGGTTCCGCATGGCTGGCTGGGAAGTCCTCCACGGCCCTGATATTGCCCCTGATGGCCCAACGCCCATGCGCAGCAATTATCAGGACGTATTGCTAAAGCCAGACCTTGAAAAAGCCTTTACCCTGTTAAATCCGCATCTCCCTTCAGGTTGCTTTGAGCAGGTTTGGGCAACGCTGACCAAGCCCGAAAGTCTTGATCTAATCACCAATAACCGACACTTCCACAAGCTGCTGCTCGACGGTGTGCCGGTGGACTACAAAGGCGACGATGAACAGTGGATAAACGACCATGCCTTTCTGGTGGATTTTGAATCGGTTGCCAATAACCGGTTTGTAGCGGTGAATCAGTTTACGCTGACCGGCACCAAGAATCCTCGTCGCCCGGATATTGTCTGTTTTATTAACGGCATCCCCTTTGCGGTGCTGGAGCTGAAAAGCCCCGGTGATGAGAATGCGGATATCTGGGATGCTTTTAACCAGCTGCAAACCTATAAAGATGAAATCAGCGACCTGTTTATTTTTAATGAGGCGCTGGTGATCAGTGATGGTTATACCGCCCGGGTGGGTTCTCTGACCGCTGACCAGGAACGGTTTATGCCCTGGCGTACCATTCAGAATGAAGAAGACCGGCCAGTGCTGGAGTGGCAGTTGGAAACACTGGTGCGGGGCTTTTTCGACCGGACGCTGTTTCTGGATTACATTCGCTACTTTGTGCTGTTTGAAAGTGATGGCGAACGCACTATCAAAAAGATTGCCGGTTATCATCAGTTCCATGCGGTGCGGGAGGCGGTTCGGGCAACGGTATTAGCGGCGCAGGAACAGCTGGGAGAAGCGGCCTCACAGACGTGTCGGGGTGGTCGTATATTGCCCGGCAGTAAAAAGGCGGGTGTCGTCTGGCATACCCAGGGTTCGGGCAAAAGTATCTCCATGTGCTGCTATGCCGGTATGTTGCTGCAACAACCGGCCATGAATAATCCGACACTGGTGGTGGTGACGGATCGGAATGATCTGGATGGTCAGCTGTTTAACACCTTCAGCAGTGCCCAGGAACTGTTAAAGCAGACGCCGGTACAGGCTAATGACCGGGAAGCGTTGCGTCAGTTACTGGCGGAAAGAGAATCCGGCGGCATTATCTTTACCACAGTGCAGAAGTTTGCTCTGCAGGACGGTGAGAACCACCATCCGCTGTTGAATGGTCGTCACAATATTGTGGTGATTTCCGATGAGGCGCACCGCAGCCAGTATGGGCTTAAGGCGGTATTAACCAAAGAAGGCCAGTACAAGTTTGGCTATGCCAAGCATATGCGGGATGCACTGAAGAATGCGTCGTTTATTGGCTTCACCGGCACGCCCATCTCCCAAGAGGATAAAGATACCCGCTCGGTGTTTGGGGAGTATGTCTCCATTTATGATATTCAGGATGCCGTTGAGGATGGTGCGACGGTGCCCATCTATTATGAATCCCGTCTGGCCAGGCTGGATTTGAACCACGCTGAAATCCAGCAGCTCTCTGAGCGGGTGGATGAAGTGGTGGAAGATGAGGAAGATATCAACCTCCGGGAAAAGACCAAGGGCGAGTGGAGCCGGTTAGAGAAGCTCGTGGGTGCTACACCCCGGCTGAAACAGGTGGCAGCCGACCTGGTGACGCACTTTGAGTCTCGCAATGAGAGCATGGATGGCAAGGCGATGATTGTCGGCATGAGCCGTGATATCTGCGCCCATCTCTATAACGAGATTGTGGAACTGCGCCCACAATGGCACGACCCTGATCCGGAAAAAGGCGTGATCAAGATTGTGATGACCGGTTCCGCCTCCGATAAACCCCTGTTGCAGCCCCATATCTACAGCAAGAAGACCAAAAAACGGCTGGAGAAACGCTTTAAGGATGTGAACGATCCGATGAAGCTGGTGATTGTGCGGGATATGTGGCTGACCGGTTTTGATGCGCCCTGCTGCCACACCATGTATGTGGACAAACCCATGAAGGGCCATAACCTGATGCAGGCTATTGCCCGGGTGAACCGGGTGTTCAAAAACAAGCCCGGTGGGCTGGTGGTGGATTACATCGGCATTGCCAATGAACTGAAGGCGGCGCTGAAAGATTACACCGATGCCCGTGGTAAGGGTGAGCCAACCTTACGATCTGAAGAAGCTTATGCCGTGCTAGCAGAAAAGATGGATGCACTGCGCGGGCTGTTTGCCAAAACGCCACAGGGTGCAGGGCTGGATATGAGTGGTTTTGAAGCCCGAGCCCGAGAGTTGCTGGTGCCTGCTGCCAACTATGTGTTGAGTTTGAAAGATGGCAAGAAGCGGCTGATGGATTTGGTGCTGGCGGCTAACAAAGCATATTCCCTGTGCAGTACACTGGATGAAGCGAAAGAACTGCGACTTGAGTTGGCATTTTTCTCGGCAGTGAAGGCGGCCATTAATAAATTTACGACAGTGGATAAAAAGCGCAGCCGGGAGGAACAGCAGTCTGCCCTGAAGCAGATTCTGGATAATGCCATTGTGGCGGAAGGCGTGGCGGATGTGTTTGCGCTGTGCGGACTGGAGAAACCCAATATCGGGCTATTGTCCGATGAGTTTCTGGACGATGTACGGCGGATGCCTCACAGGAATCTGGCCGTGGAGTTACTGGAAAAGCTGCTGAAAGATGATATCCGCGCCAAGACCCGTAATAACGTGGTGCAGGAGAAGAAGTTCTCCGAACGGTTACAAGCCACGCTACGAAAATACAATAACCGGGCCATTGAAACCGCGCAGGTGATTGAAGAGCTGATCCAGATGGCCAAAGACTTCCAGGCAGAAATGAGCCGGGAAGCGGAGCTTGGCCTGAACCCGGACGAAGTGGCGTTTTATGATGCGCTGGCCAATAACGAGAGTGCCGTTCGGGAACTGGGTGATGAGATTCTCAAAAAGATTGCCATTGAGATTACCGACAAGTTGCGTAAATCCACCACCATTGACTGGCAGGTTAGGGACAGTGTGCGAGCACGGTTGAAGATTCTGGTTCGGCGGACGTTGCAGAAGTATAAGTATCCACCGGATGGTGCGGCGGCTGCGGTTGAGTTGGTTTTGAAGCAGGCGGAGACTTTGGCTAATGAGTGGAGTGGGTGAATAGCAAACCAGGGACGTACCTTCAAAAAATCATCAATTCAGATCAGGATGGCTCAATCTCGCTGCACATAAAATCCTCAACAGAATCGCGCGCAGCCTCAGATGGTATTCACGATTGAAATCCTGCAGCCGATTCTTAATATCTACCCTAAGAGGAAATCCATGAGTTCCGGATTTTTTTCAACCATGAAAAGCACCAGTTCAGGGTCTTGATCAAGATTAAATTGGCTACGCAGGATACTGATGAATTGCTTTCGATAAAGAGGGCAGGCGATAGCAAAATGGATAAACAGCTCCTTCAAAATTCTTACTGCATCCGATGGTTCAAGTTGTCTGATCATCTTATCGAAAGTCCATCGGTTGGCATTGGTTCTGCCTGCAAAAGCGTTAAGTGGGATATCTATGTTGCTGATTCCATCCAGCACCGCGACCAGTTTTACCAGGGCACACTGTAGTGCCTGAGTTCGGCATGAATAAAAGCAGCATTCGCCAGGTTCAATATGCGCAGGCTGCTGGTAAGTAGACACTTCAGTGCCCCAAGGCCGACGGCGTCTAACAGTCCCGTCAGGCCCGGACGGAGAATACTGACCAGCGTTTTATCTTCAGCGATGGCGGTAATCTGCCCCTGGCCAGATGCGGCTGCCACCGGGGCAAGGGCGTCAACAAATCGTTTATGCAACCATAAAATCAGATCATGGACAGAACCGATCATGTGGGCTTTTTGCGGTTGGGTCAGTTTTTGCAGAATATCCTGCAGGCTTTGGCAGTCATGCCGCCATTGCCTGAAATTGAGCGGTTGTGCGGGCAGCTCCCGCTCCGTTGCCAGGGGGGGACGATCTTTTCGCACAGTTTGCGGACTGATGTCTGCAGGCGTTGACCCTGCTCGCCAAGGTTTGGTAGTTCACGGTTAAGGAAAGTCAGGGCTGTTTTGGGATCAGGGCCAATATCGGCGTCAAAATCAAAGTCGGTGTCGGTATCAATGTCGGTATCCTGTGCCAGTGCCAGAAAGTGCTGATAACCGCCGAAAAACAGCTCCAGATCGTGCATCAGGGCCACAATTTCGCTGTCCAGCAGTGATAACAGTCTGGCCCTGTTGGCGGACATGCTGATTGATGTACAGCGCCCGGGACCAAGGCAGCGGTTCAGTAAACGGTCAGCGTGAAAATAACCCAGAAGTTTATCGTTTTGGCTAATTATGCTTCTTATGCCAAATTCAATATCCACGGGACAGCAGAAGCGATTCTCCAGCGCCTCGGTATACTGCTGCAAAAGTTGCAGGACGTCAGCACTAAGCAGGGCATCGTCAATCCCCACTGCTGTGTTCTGATCACTGGAATCCCTGAGGAAATGATATTTTGATGCATCCTCAGTTGTGTCTCGTCGAATTGTGCAGCGCAGAACCGGATTGGCAGACTTGCCCGATACGGCTTCGTCGGGTTGACTCCGTACATATTCCACCTCAATTCTGTCATCGCTCAGTGATGAGTGGCTGCTCAGCACACCGCCGACCTGGCACTGAATGTACTGCTGGATAATCAGTGCCATGGCACTGACCTTGCCCTGCGGACAGGCATCCGGCTGGTAGGCCGATGCCAGCACTTGCAGACACGTTGCCAGGATGTCGCCATCCTGGTGGACAATGGACTGGTATCTGCCCGCCTGGGCATCACCGAAGCGGTCTTCGTCCACCCCGGAACTGCGGACAATGCAGCGTTGGCAATGACTGTTGTTCTTTGGCAATTGATAAAGGCTGGCGAAACCCATGGATGAAACTACACCATAGAAATAGCTGGGAAACGGGAGTTGGACAAAAGGTTATTAGTAAAGTTCGCTGTCAGCAGCTTGATTGCTCCAACCCCGGACTGTTGCGATGCAGCCGGGCCAGATTTTTTTGTGCAGGGATGTGCCCCTGCCTGGCGGCCTTCTCAAGCCAGGTCAGGCCCACGGTGTAGTTCTGCTCCGTCCCCAGACCCTTCAGGTGCATACAGCCCAGCTGATATTGCGCAACGGCGTTACCCTGGTCGGCAGACTTGCAAAACCAGAACAGGGCTTCGGCGTAGTTCTGCTCTACTCCCAGACCCATCAGGTACAAATAACCCAGGTTGTTTTGTGCAGCGACGTGTTCCTGATCAGCAGACTTGCGGTACCAGGCCAGGGCCTCGGCATAGCTCTGCTCCACCCCCAGACCGTGTTGGTGCATCCAACCCAGACTGTGTTGTGCATCAGCGTGTCCCTGGTTGGCAGCCTTGTCGTACCAGGTCAGGGCTTCGGTGTGGTTCTGCTCGATCCCAAGACCCTGATAGTACATCCAGCCCAGGTTGCTTTGTGCGGCAGCGTGTCCCTGGTCAGCGGCCTTGCGGAACCAGGTCAGAGCCTCACCGTAGTTTTGCTCCACCCCCAGCCCCTTAAAGTACATCCAGCCCAGGATGTTTTGCGCGCTGGCGTCTCCATTTTTAGCGGCCTTGCGGAACCAGATAAAGGCCTCGACGCGGTTTTGCTCCGCTTCCAGAGGCAACCCCCTGAGGATCCTGCTCAGATTGTTTTGTGCGGCAGCGCTTTCCTGTTTGGCACTCTTACAAAACCAGGTCAGGGCTTCGGCGTAGTTCTTCGTTACCCCCAGCCCCTTTGCATACATCCAGCCCAGGTTGTTTTGCGCGGAACTGTATCCCTGGCTGGCGGCCTTGCGGAACCAGGTGAAAGCCCAGGCGTAGTTTTTCTCCACTCCCAAGCCCCTTACGTACAAGGAGCCCAGGTTGTTTTGTGCTTCGGGGTCCCCACGGTCAGCGGCCTTGTGGAACCAGTTCAGGGCCTCGGCGTAGTTCTGCTCAACGCAAAGACCATTCAGGTACATCAAGCCCAGATTGTTTTGTGATTTGGCATTCCCGTGGTCGGCGGCCTTGTAGAACCAGGTCAGGGCCTCGGCGTTGTTCTGCTCCACCCCCAGACCGTACAGGTACATCAAGCCCAGGTTGTTTTGCGCTACTTTACTGTTGGTGGTCAATCCCGCTCTGATCAGCAGTGCTGCTATTTCCCAACGTTGTTGCTTTAACGACAGGGTTAGAGGGTTTCTCCTATCCAGGAACGAGCGCTGATCAGGGTTGAACCCGGTTGCCAGAATATCCTCCACATCCTCGATCCGGTTACCCTCAATTGCCTTGAACAGCTCCTTCCGCAGATCTACGGGCCTGGTCATTGAGGGAGTACTGCCCGTTATCAAGCGGCGGTCAATTGGACACCGTGAGGATATTTTCACCCAGTTGCTTATACATGCGTGGTGGTATTCATGAGTGCACGGCTGTAGTCTTACGACCGTAGTCGTGTCGTTGATTCGGATCTTTCGAGCCAGGGCCGCTGCGATTTCGGAGCGCCTTGTACCAGGACTTTCCTTGATTTCATCCCAGCAGATTGCACAAGGTTGATTGACACTGTTCATAACGTGTCAGACTTGTCTATCAACCAGAAGTTCCGTGAAAAAGCTCCATACGAAAGAGTGCTGAAATTATTCCCTGATATATTTCATGAATAGCCAGCAGGACTATCGGCCTTTAAACTTCATCGCTACCGAATTGATACAATATCGCAGACCGGTAGGTTCCGGCCCGTCCGGAAATACGTGGCCCAGGTGAGCACCGCAATTAGAACAAAGGACTTCAGTGCGCTGCATGCCAAGGCTGTTGTCTTCCTGCATGGTGATCGCATCGCTGTCGATGGTTTGGTAGAAACTGGGCCAACCACACCCGGCATCGAATTTCACCGATGAGTCAAACAGCTTTTGCTGGCAGCAGACACAGTGAAAAACACCATCTTTCTCAAAGAAGTTATATTCGCCGGTAAAAGGCTGCTCAGTCCCCTTTTCACGGCATACATAGTACTGATCATCGGTAAGCGTTGCCCGCCACTGTTCATCTGACTTTTTTTCGGTCATCAAATACTGCCCTCTTATTCCACTTTCATCAGTCAACAGAGACTTTCCTGAACCGTCTCGATAAGGATAACCGTCCGGTTAAAAACTATCTACACTAGTGCAACTCTTGCAAGATCAATTCATAATGCCACACGGCAAGCCCAAAGAACCTGAAACCATCGGTAAGACATCCATGAAGGATATTGAAAAATCCACCAAACTCGACAATGTCTGTTACGACATTCGCGGCCCCGTTCTTCGTGAAGCCAAGCGGCTGGAAGAAGAGGGACATCGTGTCATTAAATTGAACACGGGCAATCCCGCGGCGTTTGGCTTTGATGCCCCCGATGAAATCACCCAGGATGTGATCCGCAATTTGCCGTTGTCGCAGGGCTACTGTGATTCCAAAGGCCTGTTTTCAGCCCGCAAGGCCATTATGCAGTACTGTCAACAGAAGAACTTCCCCCCCATTTCTGTTGAAGACATTATTATCGGTAACGGTGTCAGTGAGCTGGTGGTTATGACCATGCAGGCATTGCTGAACAATGGCGATGAGATGCTGATCCCGGCTCCGGACTACCCTTTGTGGACCGCCGCTGTGCATCTGTCCGGTGGTCGTGCCGTTCATTATCGTAAGGATGAGCAGTCAGACTGGTGTCCGGATATTGACGATATCCGCAGTAAAATTACCGCCAAAACCCGGGGGATTGTGGTTATCAATCCAAACAACCCGACTGGCGCGGTTTATCCGGACGACCTTCTGAAAGAGATCGTACAGCTGGCCAGAGAGCACGATCTGATCATATTCGCTGACGAAATATACGATAAAATCCTCTATGACGGGGTTGAGCACACGGCCCTGGCCTCGCTGGCAGACGATGTGCTTTGTATCAGTTTTAACGGCCTGTCCAAATCTTACCGGGTTGCCGGCTTTCGGGCGGGCTGGCTGGTGGTGTCCGGCCTGAAGCAAAATGCCAGAAGCTACCTTGAAGGCCTGGAAATGCTGGCCTCAATGCGCCTTTGTGCCAACGTACCTGCGCAACACGCCATTCAGACCGCATTGGGTGGTTACCAGAGTATTAATGACCTGATATTGCCCGGCGGCAGACTGCTTGAGCAGCGTAACCGGGCCTGGGAAATGCTGGACCAGATACCGGGTGTCAGCTGTACCAAGCCCAAAGGTGCCCTCTACCTGTTCCCCAGGCTCGACCCTGAACATCACAAGATCCATGATGATGAACAGCTGGTACTGGATTTTCTCCTTCAGGAAAAAGTACTGCTGGTCCAGGGCACTGCCTTCAACTGGCCTGAGCCTGACCATCTGCGCATCATTTCGCTCCCCAGGACAGAAGACCTGGAAACCGTAATGACCAAACTTGAGCGGTTTCTCAGTCGGTACCGGCAGTAATTAACCCCCGGCTATGCCGGGGTGGCTCCCATAGATTCTACCGCCCTGGTATTTCTGCAAAATTTTCAGTATCAAACGTTGGTTTGGATGAAGAAGTTATCCGGGCATTCGAGACCAGGAAAAGAATGATGGGTTTGTGATGGGATTGAACTTTTATTCTTTATTCTTGTCTATGAAATATAACACCAATGTTCTATTTAACAGTTCTACTTAACATTGGAGCTTGTCAGGGAAGAGAAAAAAGTAATTAAAATGGGATTTTTATTATGGATAAATTGCCTTCAAACAGATTGAACACAGCATCCTCTGTGAATCCACTCCATAATAAATGCGAAAAAAACGGGGCATCATCAAGTAAAACCGGGAAATTAGGCAGGCGACAAGTTCAGTCGACAGCACCTGAGCAGACAACACCTGGCCAGACAGCGCCTGACCAAAAGCAGCAGCTTATTTTGAAAAGCATGATTGCTGAAGTGGGTGCACTGAGTAACTTCTTTAAACAAAATTTTCGCACGTACAATCCATACGCTTCACCGGAGCAAGGTGAGCTACCGTACCATTTTGACACGGAACAACTGTCAAAGCGTATTAACAAGTGTAACGATTTGCACCTGGAGTGCGTCAAGGCAATGACGACTTGTACAAATCCGGCAACTGCTGAACGCCTGATGAAAGCATCAGATTTTTATAAGAAATTCCAGGGGAATTTTTATAAAAAAGTAAATGAAATTACTAATGATATATCCCGTCAGATTGCTAAAGAATTGTACAGTGTGTCGAATGATAGCGATGATGATGACGAAGCAGTCAGCAATAATTCGACTGATGATAATGTCAAAAATTTACTGGAGCTGGTCGATCAGGGCGATAAAACCGAATCTACCCTTATTATGGAAAGAGCTCATCAATGTTTTTTGTCTTTTGTTGATCCGGCAGCGAGGTCACTGAAAAAAAAAGAACAATCCGAAAAGAATCTGTTCTCAAAATGGTGTGAGTTATTTGCCAGGTCACTATCAAAGATACTCGACCAGGACCAGGTACTTGATTCAGATGTGTTGTTCACAGTCAAGACAATCATGGCGGTGTTTGGTAAAGCCACTGCAGGCCAGGATAATTCAATGCATTTACTGGCAGTCCTTAATCAGCTTAACAAGAAAGGTCTCCTTGATCCAAAAACGTCGTTTACTGGTAAAGAGATATTTGCTGGTCATGTCATTAAAGCATGTATCGCGCAGTTGGATCATCTGAACAAAATCATTGATTCAAAGGCAAAGGATGGCGAACCGCACCAAATGGAATTGCGCATAAAAGACAAGTTTGTGAACCAGTTGAATGCGCTCAGGCCTTATTTTCCTGAGGGCGACCTGTATATTGAGTTTATCCTCAGACTGGTCGTTGATAAGGTTGACCACAACTGGTTTGCGCTGCTGTACGCCCTGGCCCGTTGTCCGTCCGAAGCGTTATCAGATCCGTGGCGTGAAAGATTTTCACAACGGCTGGCGCAATATCATCCCCAGGCCCAAATGATGCTTGATGCCCTGTTCACAGGTAACCATGGGCAGATACCCGAAGCCATAGCCCCTGACTACTACCCGGTGCTGTGGCTCAAGGCATTTATCCTGAACAAACAGGGTGAACACCGTCGTGCCTATGAAGCCATTATCCAGGCGGAGAGCGGTTGTCGGCGGATGCCCGGGCAGAAGCAGCCTGATGTCCGCCTGCAACTGGAAATGCTGCGCATAAGCCTGCGCAGTCAGCTACTGGCTACAGGACTCCCCGGGTTAAGCTTTGAACAGCTTAAGACCATGAAAGCACAGGCCGACAATCTGATTAGTCATCCCCAGGCCTATTGGACGCAGCACGAACATACCGTGCTTCAGCAATTACGAGGGGAATTGGCGGCACTGTTGCCACAGTATGCGCCAACTGTTACTGAGTCGGTGACACCGGCAAGCATCGGAACCGTCGAAGACCCTCCCGAAGAGCCGGATACTCTCAACACAGAGGCGGAGGTTGTCATGCCAGCACTGCCCCGGAGCCGGAAAACCCTGGTAAAGGAACTGTGCAAAAAACTGAGGGCCGGGATCAGGGTCTGGCAGGGCCGTAACCGACCAGAATCGCTGATGCCGGATGACTCATACCAGGTGATGGGGCCTTATGGAAAAACGCTGTCAGCAACGGAAACCATGCGCAAAGATCACTGGAACGGTGGCATTCGGCAATTGCTCACGGAGGTCAATGCCCATCGGGCCCAGGGTGATATCATCAGCGAGCTGTCCTGCTACCAGAGAGTCCTTGCCGATCCGACCCGAAAAGGTACCATTGGCATTTATCGCCTGACACTGGAGTTGTCCTGGACCATTATGCGCTATGTTAACGGAGAGTACGGGTCAGTTGGCCTGACGGACAGAGAAAAAGGTGAGTTGCTGGATATATCCTGGCAATCTCTGAAGCAATCCGTCTGCCTTGCCATGCGCAGGAACAGCCCATTGCCTGAGCAGGCATCGGACCAGGAACTGGTCGAAACCGTCGTCCAATGGTTGCAGCTTCTGAAAGATCCCGAAGCAAAAAAAGAGATGGAATTTTTTATGCGCTGCGCCCTGGGCAGTACGGCCGGGCATATCCATGGCTTTCTGGCAGAAATATTTCCGAGGCAGAAACAACACTCAGACAGCGCCCGATTTTTCTTTGAAGCGAAGACCCGGCTTCAGCCGGACTATCAAAAAACGGTGTCTGAAGCAGGCCAGGATAGCCGCCTGGCCCTGATGCAAAAAAATCAACAGCAGCGTTGGATCCTCGAACATTGATAACGCTGTTGCCGACTGATGACATGGGATTGTGCAGCAATGATGCAATTTGCCATGGCACTCAATATGAACCGAACACACTAAGTTATGGATGATCGATGAGCGACATACACATTGACGAATTTTACCAGGACTGCGTGAAAACCCTGGTTCAGCTTTATAACAGCTTCCCCCGCCTGACAACACTTTACGTTGACGATCTGATTACCAATGCCGGCACCGACGAGTACGGCATCCCTAACCGGCGCCACAAAGCCTGTTTTGATGCTATGCTCTGGCTGGCTTCAGAAGGCTATATTCGTTATCAGGATACGATCCGGCAAGACGCGCTGGATCAGGTGGTACTCACGGAAAAAAGCTTTTTACGCTTAAGTCTGCCCACCACTGCCCCGGATAATCCGGATAATAAAAAGAACGACCTGCCGCCGTCTGTTGCCCGGAAACAGGCGACAATGGCTTGGCATTGCCGACAGGCTCTTAACAATAAAGGCAGTGAAGCGATTGCCAGGGCTGCGCTGCAATTTTTTACCGAACAGTGAGCAGAATGGGGGCAGGTATCCGGCCCTTTTTCTGTCAGCACCATGTAAAAATAAAGCGCATTTTATAGACGCTCTTGAAAGGATAAATAGTCGCCTTTATATAAGTAGCTGTTTAATGACAATGATGACGATGAGGTCACCTTAACTCATGAAGAGAATCCTGTTGTTTCTGGCCACAAACATGGCAGTCCTGTTGCTGGCCAGTATCACACTGAATATTCTCGGCGTCGGCAGTTATCTGAGCCACCAGGGGCTGAATATGGGTTCCCTGCTGGTATTCTGTGCCGTATTCGGTTTTGCCGGCTCTTTTGTCTCCCTGCTACTCTCCAAAACCATGGCCAAAATGAGCACAGGGACGCAGATTATTGAACAACCGCAAACAGCCCGGGAGCAGTGGCTGGTTGAGACGGTCAGGGAACTCTCTGAAAAGGCCGGCATCGGCATGCCGGAAGTGGGTATCTTCCACTCCCCGGAAGCCAATGCCTTTGCCACCGGATGGAACAAAAATGCCGCGCTGGTTGCGGTTAGCGAAGGGCTGCTGGATCGCTTCAGCCCGAACGAAGCCCGTGCAGTTATTGGTCACGAAATTGGCCACGTTGCCAACGGCGATATGGTTACCCTGAGCCTGATCCAGGGGGTTGTGAACACCTTTGTCATGTTCTTTGCCCGGATTATCGGTTATGCCGTTGATTCCTTCCTGCGTCGTGATGATGAAGACGAAGGTGGCGTCGGTATGGGCTTCTACATAACCAGCTTTATCGCCGAGATTATTCTTGGTTTTCTGGCCAGTGCCATCGTTATGTGGTTCTCCCGTCAGCGGGAATTCAGGGCAGATGAAGCCGGTGCCGAACTGGCCAGCCGCAGAGATATGATTGCCGCACTGGAACGCCTGCGTGCCGAGTATGAAGCACCGAGTGCCATGCCTGCGACCATGACTGCCTTCGGTATCCGCAGCGGTGATCGCAGTGGACTGGCAGCTCTGTTTACCAGTCACCCGCCGTTAGACCAGCGCATTGAAGCGCTCCGCGCTCACCATTAAGTTCCCCCTTAAGGCCGGTAATCTCCGGCCTTTTTTTAACCACTCAGTGCACAACAAAAAAAGGTTTTCCGCCGTACCGTTTGTGATCTTTAAGGAATTGTTCCTGAATAACTTCCTCTTTTTCGCCACGGAGGCACGGAGTCACAGAGGAAAAGATTTTTTCTTTTCTCCGTGCCTCCGTGACTCCGTGGCAAGGTTTTTTCTTTACTGAACAACAATCGGATGTGGAAGTTATTTCAGGACAGTTCCTAAATGTCAACCAGTGTCGGACAGATGAAAAGACAGGACTGAGAAAAACCGCTCCGCTCTATCAACAGCTGCTATTGGCTGTTTATAATGGGGTTTTTCGTTAGAACCTTTCGATATGCCACTTTTGTCGCCAGAGCCAGTCTGGATCAATAACAATCAGTCACTTGAAGACTGTTGCCAGCGATGGTCCGGGCTTGATGCCATCGCTCTGGATACTGAGTTTGTTCGTACCGACACTTTCTACCCACAGCCAGGGCTGATTCAGGTGGGCACAGGCGCGGATGTTTTTCTGATCGATCCACTGGCCATTGATCAGTGGCAACCACTGGCCAGATTGTTTGAAGACAACTCGGTGGTTAAAGTCCTGCATGCCTGCAGTGAAGACCTGGAAGTGTTCAAACTGTTAACCGATACCGTTCCCAGACCACTGTTTGATACCCAGCTGGCCGCAGCGTTTGCTAACCTGGGATTTTCCCTTGGTTATCAGGCCCTGCTCAGGCAAGTACTGAACATTGATCTGCCCAAGGATGAGACAAGGTCTAACTGGTGCCAGCGACCATTGACGGATGCCCAGATTCGCTATGCCAGCCTGGATGTTGCCCATTTACTGGAGATTTATCAGTACCTGGAGCAGCTGTTGGTGCCAACGCCGAAAAAGGCCTGGCTGGAAGATGAGTGCCTGGCCATGACGTTGAATGTGCTGCCTTTTGACCCGGAAAATGCCTGGAAAGAGGTAAAACGAGGCTGGCAGCTGCGCCCCCAGCAGTTGGCTGTACTAAAGGCACTCTGCCACTTTCGGGAAGTTGCCTCCCGCAGTCTGGATGTTCCCCGCAACCGGGTTATCCCCAAAGGGAGCCTCTGGCCACTGGCGAGGTTTCAGCCTAAAGCCATGAATGCCCTGCGGGAAATACCAGAAATGCGTGCCAGTATTATCCGCAACCATGGCGAGCAGTTAGTGGATATTATCAGATCGGCCAGTCAGGTTCCGGAAGCACAAAGGCCTGAAAAGCTGCCTCTGCCACTGCCAAAAAATGTCAGGGATTGGGGTAAGCAGATCAAAACATTGATGTCGCAACTGGCTGTTGAATTGCAGTTGCCTATGGAGCTGCTGATGCCGGGCAAACTAACCACGCCACTGCTGCGCAGCTGGCTGGATCATGGCCGTTTTATGCTCCCGGATACCCTCACGGGCTGGCGTCGTGATATCATCGGCACCCCGCTGATTCAGCAGCTCAATCAATTAAGTCAACAGGAAAAAGGCCATTGAATGAAGTCTCTGGTGACCATCTATAAAAGCCCGAAAAGGGAAGGTATGTACCTGTACCTGAACAAGGGAACCATATTGGAAAAGACCCTGCCAGAGGCATTATTGCAAGCCTTTGGCAAACCGGTGCATGTTTTTGACCTGTTGCTGACGCCGGAGAAAAAGCTGGCGCGAGTAGAGACGGCCAGTGTCCTTCAGGGGATTTGGGATCATGGCTTCTATCTGCAAATGCCCCCCAAAGAGCAGGATGATTACCTGATCAAACTGCCGGATGAGTTTCTTTCATTTAACGACCCGACATGACCGCAAAACCTTTCTGGGAAACCAAAACCCTGGCAGAAATGACCGCCGATGAGTGGGAAAGCCTCTGCGATCGCTGTGGTCGCTGCTGCCTGCACAAACTGGAAGATGAAGATACGGATACGGTTTATTACACGTCAGTAGCCTGCAAACTGCTGGACACCGGCAGCTGCCAATGCCAAAACTATCTGAACCGTAAAGACATCGTGCCGGAATGTACGGTGCTGACGCTGAAAGATGTTGAGCTGTTCCACTGGCTGCCCGAAACCTGCGCCTATCGGCTGATCAGCGAAAAGAAACCGCTGTTTGACTGGCATCCACTGGTATCCGGCTCCTGTGAATCTATCCATCAGGCCGGAATCTCGGTAAAAGGATGGGTACATTCAGAAAATGATATTGCAGAAGATGATCTTGAGGACTATATCATTCCCCACAACATGATTGGCTGAAGAATCAACAGCATTTAATACGACCTTCATCCAACATAATATAATGAATCAGTCTGGTAACCTCCCTGAAATTTTGATCAAATGACAGGACGTTATTTATGTTTTGCTCAGTTAGCCATGCTCAAACAACAGCAGTAATGACTTCACCGGCATTTAGCTCAGTACGTGCCCGGTGTGGCACTGTTGCTACCGTGTCAGGCCGTTGTATCAGCATGGTTGATGAGCCGAAAAGGCAGAGTTTTGACAATGCCAGCCCTGGCACAGAACATTCACTGAAACATTGTGGGCTTGCAGCCAGACAGGTAGAAGGCAAGCCTGCACAGCCACCGCTTATGCTTGCCATTGAGGTGGCAGATGACACCTTGTCAGCATCATGTTGTCGTAAAGATAACAGCGAATCCACGGTAGGCCAGGAAGGTGATACTCTGGGGCATAGAGAGCCCTCAGCTGATAGAGAGCCCTCAGCTGATAGAGAGCCCTCAGCTGATAGAGAGCCCTCAGCTGATAGAGAGCCCTCAGCTTATAGAGAGCCCTCAGCTGATAGAGAGCCCCCCGTGTATGGGAAGCCTTCAGCACTGCAAAAGCCTGGTAAAAAAAACGATTGTTGTATTATTGACATTGAAGGCAGCACCAATAAATCACCGCTCCTGCTTGCACAAGAGAGCGCAGGCAATACAGCCAATGAAACCATTAGTGCTATTGAAGGTGACTCTGCGCTCATCAGTCAGTTAAATGAACACGGTTTTGCCAGTGATATTTTTTCTGAAGTCCTGCAAACACTCAATCCCCAAAAAGTATATTCCCGATATGTCGTCCAGCATGATGACACACTGAAAAAGTTTGCCGCCAAAGTATTATGTAACGGGGCGGCAGGCACTATTTCTGCCGATGCACTGGACTATATAAGTCAGGCAAAAGGCGCTGCAGGTATTATCACTGCCATGGTGGCTATTGGCATCGTTGATGGTCTTTATTCCTGTGGCAAGCATCTGCATGAGCATCAGCAACAGCCTGACAATGTACTGCGAATACTTGGTTATGGTACGTACAAATGCATCAGGCCAGTCATGAACCTGTTACCTGAAACGTTTTGCCAATGTGTCAGAAAAGCCTATATCTATGGGTCTCTTTCCGGTGCCAGTGCAACCCTGCTGGCGGACTTCCTGTCGCACTTATCAAAGTTCGCCATGACAACCTCAGCGGCTTCCTTTATCACTGGGTACGCATGCCCGATATTGTTGCTGGTTCTGACCTCAGCAGGAGGGATGAGCGGAATAATATCCGCTTATGAAAATTATAAAAAAAACACCGCCTGCTAGGAGGCTGTCCGACAGGCTCCTGAGCAACGTCAGACTTCATTGCAAGCGGGGCTTTTTATTGCCCAATCAGGCACTGGTCACCCACTCAGAAACAAAGTCATTAACATCCAATACAGGCACTTTCTTTTTAGCGCCAGCAGGCTTGCCAAGGTAGATAAAACCCATCAGCTGCTCGTTGTCGGCAAGACCCAGTCCTTTTGCCAGTCGTGGGTGGTAACAAAGCTCCCCGGTTCGCCACATTGCCCCGACCCCCTGGGCATGGGCCGCCAGCAGCAGAGAATGAACTGCCGCCGCCAGAGACATCTTCTGTTCAATCTCCGGTACCTTTGGATGCTGCTTAACCGGGCAAATAGCCAGTACCAGCATAGGGGCCCGGAGCGGCATCCCTCTGAAGCGTGCCAAGGCATCCTCTGAAAGATCCGGCTGATCCTCAAGGACTGCTTGCGCCATCAGCTCACCCAGTCCTTCCCGCGCCTGGCCACTGACTGTTAAAAATCGCCAGGGACGAATACGGCCATGGTCAGGGGCTCGCAGGGCCGCCCGGAACATGACATCCAGTTGCTGATCGCTGGGTGCTGGTTCCTCCAGGATGGGGGTCGATACCCTTTCCAGCAAAAGCTCTATACCATTCATCAATAACTCACTCCCACCAATTACAGATTTGAGCGTTCCTGCATGTTAGAATGACCTGCCCACAGCAAATTGCTGACGGTATTATCAGGTCTGGCTATGAACCAACTTTAATGCAATCCAATAAGAATACTGTATCTCCGCCTCTGAGTCGTGCCCTCCCTGGCTCTCTCCAAAGGTCCTGGCCTAAATGTATCTAACTCATGCATTTCGTTGAAATGGCTCTTGTTTAAGAACCATTGATGAAAAAATAAAGAGGGGTTGACTCTGTGGCAGGTGATGATTAGTATTCACACCCGCTGCAGCAATGCACGAAGGTTTGCGTCCCCTTCGTCTAGTGGCCTAGGACACCGCCCTTTCACGGCGGTAACAGGGGTTCGAGTCCCCTAGGGGACGCCAATTTCCTGCCTGAAACTCCTCTTTTATCTGCCTAATCCTCCGCAAAGTAATCTATTAGCTCATCGTCTTATTTTTGATCAAGATTTCAATTTTCTTCAGCACCCTTCTGTTCAGCATCGTATTCAACGATATCTTCCATGGTCTGATCAGCAATTCCAATGATGAGGACTGCTCTTCAAAACCAGGGCAAGCTTTGGCCTGTTTGACTATCTTTCCGGTTGCCGAATGAAAAAACGGTCAAGCGGAGAAGAATGAAAACTCCAGAGCTACTTATTATCCGTGTCACAGGTTCTGCAGATGACTACTCAGCGGCATGAGCTTTTTTCAATTAGCGGCCTGGCCATTGGTCATGCATCAGATCTCGAAAGGTTGACTGGAGTGACGGTGCTGCGCTTTGACCACGGCGTAACGGCGGGTGTGGATGTGCGCGGTGCCGCTCCCGGAACCAGGGAGACGGAGTTGCTAAGGCCTGAAAACCTGGTGGATTCTGTCCATGCCATTGTGCTTTGCGGTGGCAGTGCGCTGGGTCTGGAAAGTATGAACGGGGTCAGTCGTTATCTGGAGGAGCAGGGCATTGGGTTACCCACAGGCTTTATCAGGATTCCGGTTGTCACCGGTGCGGTGCTATTTGACCAGTCGGTCGGCGATGCCTCTGCCCGACCCAGTGAGCAAATGGGGTATGAAGCCACCAGGTTGGCCAGTCGCGGCGACATTGAAGAAGGTAATGTTGGTGCCGGTACCGGAGCATCAATCGGTAAAGTTGCCGGGTTTGACCGGGCTACAAAAAGCGGCATCGGTTGTTATGCCATCAGGCTGAAAGGAGGGTTGGTTGTCGGTGCCGTGATGGCTGTCAATGCCTGGGGAGATGTTGTTACCGGTGAGAAGCTTATTGCCGGCACCAGGAGCGAAGATGGACAGCAGTTTGTTTCTGGTATGGATCTCTTAATGAATGACCAGGCCATTCAAGCACTGCCCGGGGCAAATACCACCATCGGCGTGGTGGTGACTAACGGGAAATTAACCAAAGCCCAGGCTTTAAAGATGGCACAAATGGGGCACGATGGTTTGTCGCGAGCCATTCGCCCTGCACATTCCATGTACGATGGTGATACCATTTTCAGTGCAGCAACCGGCGAAGTGGCTGCTGATGTAAATGTTTTGGGTGTTGTGGGGGCAGAGGCTGTGGAACAGGCGATATATCGTGCCGTTTATGCAGCAACTTCAGCGGGTGGCTTACCGGCGATTCACGATATACGGGCAAAATAATCCTTTTCTGGTAATAAGTCTGCCTCTATATCCGGCCCGTGACAGGCTGGATGGTGGACAGTTTCTGTTCATCATTATATAACAGCACCTTTACTATCCTATGACCAGAATAAATCAGGGGTAAGCATGAAGCTTTCTGCCTTTGGCGAAAAATTCACCAGCCATTCCGGCATCCTTTCATTAATGGATGATCTGGGCAATGCCCTTGCTGATGGTAAAGATATGATTATGATGGGCGGCGGTAATCCGGCCCATATCCCCGAAGTGGAAGCCGTATTCAGGCAGCGACTGCGGCAAATTACCGAGAGTCAGGCGGAGTTTACCCGGTTGGTGGGTACCTATGATCCTCCCCAGGGAGAAAAAGACTTCGTCCGTGAGATGGCGGCTTTTCTTAACCGTCAGTTTGGCTGGCAACTGACGGCAAACAATATTGCCTTGTCTAATGGCAGCCAGGCCGCTTTTTTTATGCTGTTCAATATGTTTGCCGGACGTTATGGGGATGGCGGGCACAAGCGTATCCAGCTACCGCTGGCACCAGAATACATCGGTTATGCCGATGCCGGGCTGAGTGATGATTTTTTTGCGGCCAATAAGCCTGAAATTGAGCATCTGGATCAGCATACCTTCAAATACCGGGTGGATTTTCAGGAGCTGGTGATTGATGACAGTATCGGTGCCATTTGTGTGTCACGCCCTACCAATCCAACCGGTAATGTACTGACAGATAGTGAAATTGAGCGGCTCGACAGCCTGGCCCTGCAACATGATATTCCCATGATCATTGATGGTGCCTACGGCACGCCGTTTCCCAAGTTGATCTTTACCGAAGCGACTCCCCGCTGGAACGAACACACCATTCTTTGCTTGAGTCTGTCCAAACTGGGGCTCCCGGCGGTCAGAACCGGTATTGTGGTGGCCAATGAACAGGTTATCAGAGCACTGTCGGGTATTAATGCCATTATGAATCTGGCACCAAACAGTACTGGCAGCCTGCTGGCCCTGGATATGATCCGGGATGACAGCATTAACGCTCTTTGTGAGAATGTGATTCGACCTTACTATCAGGAGAAGGCTCAGTTTGCCGTGAACTGCCTCAAAGAGAAACTGGGTGATATTCCCTGGCATGTTCATAAACCGGAAGGGGCAATGTTCCTCTGGTTATGGTTTGAAGGCCTGTCTATCTCCAGCCTGGAATTGTATGAACGACTGAAGGCAAGGAATGTGCTGGTGGTTTCCGGGCATTACTTCTTTCCGGGCATAGACGACTGGCCTCATAAGCATGAATGCCTCAGGCTGACGTATACCCGTGATCATCAGGATGTTGAACAGGGGCTGACCATTCTGGCGGAAGAAGTACACAAACTTTACAGGTAAACCCGTGCAGCTGAATTGTGATATGGGGGAGAGTTTTGGCCCCTGGCAAATGGGCAATGATCAGGCGGTGATGCCATGGATTGATATGGCCAATATTGCTTGCGGCTTTCACGCTTCTGACCCCGATACCATGAGTGACACCGTGCAACAGGCGGTAGACTGCGGTGTCACGGTTGGTGCTCACCCCGGATATCATGACAAGGCCGGGTTTGGTCGTCGCCCCATTCCCCACAGCCCTGAAAGTATCACCGCCCTTGTGGCTTACCAGGTTGGCGCACTGGATGCTATCTGTCAGCAGCATGGCACCCGGGTAAAGTACATTAAACCCCATGGTGCCCTTTATCATGGGATGATGAATAACCCTGATGTGTTTGAAGCCATTGTGATTGCTGCTGCAAACATGGATATTAAACCAGCGCTTATGATTCAGGCTCTGAGCAATAATGCGTTGCAAAAAAAGACAGCTGACAGGTATTCAGTACCACTGATTTATGAAGCCTATGCCGACAGGGCTTATGACGATCATGGCGTGCTGGTGTCAAGAACCTTGCCAGGGGCTGTTCACCGGGATTCAGCCACGATTCTTCAGCAGGTGAGAAGCCTGCTCTCGGGGGAAGTGAGCACCATCAGCGGAAAGCGGCTAAAGCTGAACGCCGATAGTCTGTGTGTTCATGGCGATAATCCTGACGCCATAGCGCTGATCCAGCAGATTCATCAGATTGTAAAGTCGCCAGACGCTGCGCCATGATGGATATCCAGCCTGTGTCAGAAACAGCGTTGATCATACGGCTGGGTGATCATATTGATACTCAGCTGGCGGTAAAAACAGGCAGTATGGCTGACCATATCAGAAATAGCTGTTCGTCAGAGCTTATTGAAGTTATCCCTTCTTATACGACCATCTATATTCAGTACCACCCGCTGAAAACGGATTTTTTCGCGTTAAAAAGTCGGCTGCAGGGGCTGGTTGATGCTTTTTTTCTGTCTGATGATAAAGATGATCGTGCCCGGGAGGTCAGTAAGACAATCACCTTGCCCGTTTATTACAGCCTGGAGACGGGGCCGGATTTACCTGAGGTTGCACAGTTTCATAACCGCACAGTGGCAGATGTTATCCAGATTCACAGTCAGTCGACTTATGTCGTTTGTGCTATCGGCTTCAGCCCTGGTTTTGCTTTTCTGGGGTCAGTTGACTCCGCTATTGCCACGCCAAGAAAGTCCGAGCCCCGAAAAATGCTGCCAGCAGGCAGTGTCGGGATTGCCGACCAGCAAACCGCAGTCTATCCATCCGACTCCCCCGGTGGTTGGCAGATAATTGGGAATTGTCCGGTTTCTCTGATTGATTTCGATAAGACGCCCATGTCGCCTTTCTCTGTGGGTTTATCTGTGCAGTTCCAGCCTATATCACGGGATGAATTTTTTGCGCTTGGAGGTACTTTGTGGTCGCACTGGAAGTCCTGGACCCGGGGATGATGACGCAGCTTCAGGATACTGGTCGAACGGGAGTGGGTTACCAGGGCCTGGCCCAGGGTGGCCCCATGGATTTGCAAGCTTATTGCTGGGCAAATTATCTTCTGGGAAATCGTATGTTCTGTTCCCAGTTGGAGATAACCGGTGGACAGGCAAGGTTTTTAGCGCATCAAGCCATCACGCTGGCGTTAACCGGGGCTGATCTGGGAGCCAGAGTCAATGGTCAGCCTGTTGAAGGGTGGCGGACCCTGCATTTGAATAAAGGCGATACGTTATCATTTCAGTTTCCCAGAAAAGGGCTGAGAGCCTATCTGGCCATTCCCGGCGGTTTTGCTGCACCCGCAGTCTTTGGCAGTGTGGCGACCGTGGTCAGGGATGGTATTGGTGGGGTAGGGGCCAGAGTTGCGAAGGAAGACAGTGGTTGTCTGATAAAGCAGGGTGATTCTCTTGAGACCGTTTCCAAAGAGGTAGTTAAACCCGGCATAAACCGCATGGTGCCAGCCCGATATATCCCGGAATATGCCGGGCCACTGAGCCTTAATCTGATGGAGTCGTATCAGGCTCGGGCTTTTTCTGCACAGAGCCGGAAAAGTCTCTATCTGACCCAATTCACGCTTTCTCCCAATAGCGACCGTATGGGGTATCGATTGGCTGGGGCTAAAATTACGCCCCCCTTCAGCGGCGTGATTTCTGAAGGCATCGCCCTCGGGGCTGTTCAGATACCTGAAAATGGTCAGCCAATTATTCTGATGCGCGACCACCAGACACTGGGTGGCTACCCCAAATTCGGCTGTGTTGCCCAGTTGGATTTGAACAGGCTGGCACAGGCAATGCCCGGAACCCCGATACGTTTTCAGCCGATATCTTTGCAGGCAGCAGGGCAAAAATTAAAAAGCTTCTACTCCTTCTTTAATCTGTAACCTGCCGTTTTCCCGTCAGGTATTGCTGCTTGCGTTATGGCAAAACAATTCTAAAGTTGTCTGAAAAGAGGTGAGACTCGATGAATGTGTTCAGTTTCCCTGTGCAGATGATTTCAGGCGTATTGGCGGGCGCAGCTTTGTCTGTATCTGCGGTTTTTGCTGCGGGCAGTACTGTGCCTGCAACACCTGCATACCTTGAACAGCCTGGCAAGCTGAGATCCATGGTACCCCTTGATCAGCTGATAGCCAGAACCCGACATTCATTCGGGATCAAGGCTTCTGACGTGGTTGTATACTCAGCCCGGTTGCAGGAAGAAGAGCATCAGAAGGTGTTTGTTATCGATTTTATTGATGCCAATAACCAGTTGGAGCGCGTTGTTTATGGTGCTTTCAGTGGCAAGCAGATAGATCATGCCCCCATGCAGGTACCCATGCCAATGGAAGAGATCTTGTCAAAGGTGGAAAGTAAGTACCCTGGAGCAAATAGAATTCGGACCTGGCTGGAGAGACAGGGTGGCAATATGGTCTATGTTATAGAGCTGGCTGACAAACAGTTTAAAGTGAGGCGTCGCCAGTTAACGATGGACGCTTATACCGGCAGAGTGATCACAGACGTAACGTATGACCTGAAACCGGATGGCAAGCGGATATCCCTTGAGCAGATTATCAAAAATGCACGGAAAAAATACCGTGGGATGGTTGTGCTGAGAACCCGAAGCAGTGTGAAAAACAATATTAATGTCAGGGAAATCATTTTTCTGGATGACAACCGTATAAGACATAAGATGGTGGTAAATGCGGATAACGGGGAAGTGATAGAAGACAGAATTACGCCGCTCGGATGGATCTAGCCCGGATATTTCATAAACGTGCTCTCGCTTGTCCTCTGTCGCTCTAAGGGAGTTTTGCTCAGTCGACCGTACTCCCCGGTACGGCGCTTCCTCACAAAATCCCTTAGCGCGACAAGCGACAAAGTCCTCGGCTTTAGTATCCTGCGTCGCCCTATCTCCTACATCCATGTGGTCGTGTGCGAGAATCGGGGCAGTTTATGAAATATCCGGGCTAGACTTGATGACAGTTTACTGAGGAGAGTCTTTGTGGATCCAAGCCGTGCCCAGTTATCAAATATCCCAGGCCTTGGTGCAAGCAGCCTGGCCAGAGAGTTGCAACCGCTGACTAACGAGATTATCGAGCGTCGGTTTTGTGGTCTGTGTGCAGAGTATATTGAGCGTCCTCCCTTTATGGCTTCCCGTTGTTGCGAACATAACTACCACTATGGCTGTACTGTCGTGATGACCCGGGAGGTTGCTCAGTGTTCAGTCTGTAAAAAAACACCTGTTGAGTTTACCAGGGATACTGATTTTGCCGAAGAGGTGAAGGAGTACGACTGGAGTCTTTTTGAGCCAGCGTCGGCCGCTGGTAGCTGTGCACCGATCCAGGCCTTCGATAGTGAAGCAGTCAGTGAACAGGCTGGAGCGATTGGTGCAGTTTCAGGACCATCTGGGCTATCAGGGACCCGCAACCAGCAAGTTGTCGATGTAGAGGAGGCCGAAAGAGCTCTTGCTCAGCCAGGTATTTTCGTACAGCAAAATTTGGTCGCTCAGGAGCTGGTACCGCCCGGGGCTCCTCATCTTCATCCTGCTCTGCCGACAGTTGCCCAAACGATCGTTCGCCCCTCACTGAAGCTGAATATGGTCAGTATGACCAAGACATTTGAGCGGCTTTTGGGGCAACTGTGGATGCCAGTCGAGCTGCAGTCTCTGGCAATGCAAAGAGGGTATAGCTTTCTTAGACAGATGATGGATGTCGGTGTGGTGCCCAGATGGCAGCAAATGTGTGATAAAGAAGATCATCTTTGCGGCAAACAGATGAATATTGACAAGTCCGGTGGTGCCCGTGCGTTCTTTACCGCTATGCAGCAACATCTTGATCAGCTGGCACCGGAACACCGGTTCTTTGTTACCTTCGCCTGCTCACGGCAGAATCCGGTAACGGGTTGCCCGGAACCGGTCTCACCAGTGGTGCGAATTTTTCGTCACCCGACTGAACCTCGTCTGATATTTCTATTTACTATCGGTGAGCCGGTACCGAGCCGTGCCCTTGGGCGCCTGGTTTATTGGAGTTTTGCCAGTGGTACCCAGTTAGTGAAATACCTCCAGTTTCTTATGCTGGTCAGTGAGGCAACCCAGGCTATATTTGTTCGTCCGACCAAAAAGGGAGAGTCTGATGCCGAAGGTCTGGATAAAATCGATGTCAAGGCGTTTGTTCAGCAGTACCCGCCGAGGGATTTCGGACTGGGGGATCCGTCAAAAAATAACAGGAGGATTCTGCTTTATGCCGCCCAGAGTCTTGGCTTGCAGCGTATCCGCAAAGAGGATGCTGAAAAGGTTACCCTGCTGAATAACATGATTGAGGGCAATCTGCGCGACTCTCAACTGACCGTCAAAAATGTGATTGACCATATATTGAGGCTTGGTTATCGCAAGGAGCGAGGGGTACATCTCATTTTTGACATGCCTGCCACGCAGATGCCCGGGCTGCCCGGGATAGATGTTGAGCTGAATAGACAAATGATCAATTTGCAGAACGATTTAGCCGATGTCTTGATAGAGATGTATAACCAGCGAGCAACTAGCAAAACGGACTATATACTTGTTGAGCTTGAGCCAGAGGTATCCACTTTGCGAGAAGAGATTCTGGTGCTGGTCCTGGATACCGACAGACTCTACCTGGTGAATATGAAAAACAGGTCGGTGTCTGTCCAGTGTTCGTCCAGCATTGATGATATCTGTGACTTCTGTCAGGTGTTTATGAGCGGCTGTCAAATCCTGAAGGCAAATATTATCTCTTATGCGCCGATCCAAACCAAAAAAAGTCTCGCTGAATAGCCTCCTGGAGCGGGATAAAGTCTGGAAACGTATTTTTACGTAATGTCTTCCGTATCGTCCGGCGCTAGTCTATGCCCGAGTGAAGTTCGATTCGGAGCTGGACAGAAATAACCGGTCTATGGATGATGTGACTCCCTGAATCCTGACCGTAGGCAGTAATGACATTGTCACTTTCTACTTAAAGATCGCTGGATTGGGTAAGTAAAGAACAACAAATGACCTGACACAGGAAACTGTATATGACTGTTGTGACTGTTGATATCGAGAAGAATTTGCAGAACCGTCATTTTCTCAAGCTACTGGACTTCTCCCCAATGGAGATCAGCCACTTGCTGGAGCGTGCAGCCCAGCTGAAAGCGGCAAAGCGGTCCGGTACTGAGGAGCAGCATTTAACCGGGCGAAATATTGCCCTGATTTTTGCCAAGGCCTCGACCCGAACCCGATGTGCCTTTGAGGTGGCCTGTTTTGATCAGGGTGCCAATGTCACCTATATCGGTGGTGGCTCGCAGATGGGGGCCAAAGAGACCGTGAAAGATACTGCCCGGGTACTGGGGCGTATGTATGACGGCATTGAATTTCGTGGCCACCTGCAGCAGCACGTTGAAGACCTGGCGGCTTATTCAGGGGTGCCGGTATGGAACGGTCTGACCGATGACTGGCATCCAACCCAGGTGCTGGCGGATTTTCTGACCATGCAGGAACACGGCAATGGTCGTTCACTGGGTGAGATGAAACTCTGCTATCTCGGTGATGGACGCAACAACGTAGCCAATTCACTGATGGTGGGTTCTGCGAAAATGGGGGTGGATTTCAGAATTGCTGCCCCGGCAGAATTCTTCCCTGACCCTGCGCTTATCGAGCAATGTCGGGAAATTGCCCGGGAAACCGGGGCAAAGATCACCATCAGTGAGTCGGTAGATGAAGCGGTAGCGGGTTGTGATTTCCTGTACACCGACGTCTGGGTTTCCATGGGTGAACCGATGGAAGCCTGGGATGAAAGGGTCAAGCTGATGAAACCCTATCAGGTGAATCAGACAGTGATGCAAAAAACAGGCAATGCTAATGTCCGTTTCCTGCACTGCCTGCCAGCCTTTCACAACGATGACACGGTGATTGGCAAAGAAGTCGCTGACAAATTTGGTATGAACGGCCTGGAAGTCACTGAGGATGTGTTCGAGTCTGATGCCTCCATTGTCTTTGATCAGGCAGAAAACCGTATGCATACCATCAAGGCTGTGATGGTGGAAACATTGGGTAACAGTCGTTAGCCCTTAGGGAATTGTCCCGAAATAATTTCCACATTTTGAACTCGATCTCCGTTCATCCTGAGCTTGTCGAAGGGTGATTGGCACAATACATGAGGCCGGAGTCCACGCCCTTCGACAGGCTCAGGACGAACGTGGTTTTGAAACCCAGAAATGTGGAAATTATTTCAGGACAGCTACTAGAGAGAATCGCACGAAGCAATAAGTCTGACCTGCTGCTTAGGTATAACTCTGCGAAACCCGTGGAATTGTCTACTCTATTAGATTAGATGTTTAATCTGGCGTTTTCCATTCGTTACCCGAAATGGTTCCTCAGTGCTTTCCTGATGAAAGTACTGAGGTAACTGTGTTAATGAGACGAAAAAGTTGTTTTACAGGAGGCTTGGATAGAGCCAGCAGTACAGATCAGTGTTTGGGTTTATTAGCTTAAACATACGACATTTGGCTTATGTTGTGTGCAATGAGGGGTATCGCACTTACTCAGCGTTACCTGCATGACTGATGATCTCCTGAGCCCATGTCCATTCTCTTTTTTCCCAGCAGTATAGAGGAGCAGTAATGCCCCAGAGCCTATTGCGATACACCAATATTCTCAGCATCGTTGGTGACCTCATTCGCGTCCACGTTCCTAACCTGGCTGAAGGTAATGCCCAGGCCAACTATGGTGATCTGGCGTTGATTGAGCAGGATGGACAGACTTACTCCATGGCGCAGATCATCAAGATTGACCATGAAGAGGTTTCTCTCCAGGTTTTTACCGGCACCAAGGGCCTCTCCACCGGTGCGTCGGTCTGCTTCCTGGGCCAGCCCATGAAGACCACCTACTCCCCCAATATTCTTGGGCGGATCTTCAACGGTGCCGGTGAGCCCATTGACGGTGGTCCTGCCCTGGAACAGGATCCCAGGGTGGAGATCGACGGACCTTCGGTAAACCCGGTTCGTCGTGTACTGGCTTCGCGCATGGTACGTACCAATGTGCCCATGATCGATGTCTTCAACACCCTGGTTGAGTCCCAGAAAATTCCTGTCTTCTCTGTCGCCGGTGAACCCTACAACCGCTTCCTGGCCCGTATTGCCATTCAGGCAGAGGCGGATGTTGTCGTGTTTGGCGGCATGGGCCTGATCTTCGATGATTACCACTTCTTCCGTACTACCTTTGAAGAAGCCGGTGTCTCTGCCCGTACCGTTATGTTCACCAACCTGGCGTCTGACCCGACGGTTGAACGTCTGCTGACGCCGGATATGGCGCTGGCGGTGGCGGAACACTTTGCCGTCGAAGAGTCCAAAAAGGTACTGGTTCTGCTCACCGACATGACCTCTTACGCCGACGCCATGAAAGAGATCGGTGTGGCCATGGACAAGATCCCTGCCAACCGTGGTTATATGGGGGATCTGTACTCCCAGCTAGCACGTCGTTACGAAAAAGCCTGTGACTACAAAGGTGCCGGTTCTGTCACCATTCTGGCGGTTACCACCATGCCGGGCAATGACGTGACTCACCCGGTTCCGGACAACACCGGTTATATCACCGAAGGTCAGTTCTACCTGCATGAAGGGCACCTGGATCCATTTGGTTCCCTGTCCCGTTTGAAGCAGATGGTTCAGGGTAAAGAAACCCGCGAAGACCATCCCGCCATCATGAACACCATGATTCGCTTCTACTCGGACTCTGTGAATGCCGCCCAGAAACAGGCTATGGCCTTTGAACTGTCCAGCTATGACTTGAAAACCATCAAGTTCGGCAAGCTGTTCAAGAGACGCTTTATGTCTCTGGACGCTGCCATGTCCCTGGAAGAAGCGCTGGATAAGTGCTGGGAGACCATGGCTGAATGCTTTGGACCGGAAGAGACCCTGATGAAACAGAGTCTGCTGGAAAAATACTGGCCCAACCCGGAGCAGCTTTCTTCAGAGAGTGATTCACAGAGAGCTGAGGAAGCTTCTGAAGCTGCAGCTGAGGCGTAATTATCATGGCCAAGGTAGCTCTCAACAAAAGCTCATTAAACAAAGAGAAGCGCAGTTTAAAGACGTACAACCGTTATCTGCCGGCACTTGAGCTCAAGCGTCAGCAGCTGATGATGGAACGTAAAAAGGCCGAAGATGCGCTGGCACAGACACGGGAACATCTGGCGGAAGTGGAGCAGCTGGTCAGACAGCAACTGCCGATGCTGGCAAGGCAGGATGTTCCGGTGGATAACCTGGTGAAGGTAACGGATGTGCGCCTGACCCAGGAAAATATTGTCGGTACATCGGTTCCTCTGGTCGAGCACATTGAAATTGCGCTGACACCCTACAGTGATCTGGCCAAACCCCACTGGGTTGATTACCTGGTTGAGCTCCTGCAGCAGATGATTCGCCTGAGAATAGAACTCCAGGTTCGTCAGCTGCGCCACAGGGAGCTGGACAAGGCGACACGTACCACCTCCCAGCGGGTCAACCTGTTCTCCAAGGTGCTGATTCCCCAGACCAGAAAGAACATACAGAAAATCCAGATCTATATGTCTGACCAGGACCGGGCCAGCGTAATGAACGCCAAGCTCTCCAAGGGCAAGGTTCTGGCCCAGGAAGCCAAAGGAGGTCATTCGCAGGTGGGCTGATATCCGGGTGGTATAACCTGCGAAAGCATTTATTATGGCTATTAAACGACTGAAAAAGATCACCCTTTACGGGCCCAGTCAGGAGAAGAGCGGCATTCTGAAAGAGCTGCAATCCCTGGGCTGTCTGCATCTGATTCCATTGACTGATAAACCGGTTGAGGTTCAGGTGCAGCCGGCGGAAGCCAGTGAAGCGAAAGCGTGGCTGGAGCGCAGCCCAAAGCAGAGACGGCAGATTCGCAATTTTCGTGAACACAAGGATGCTGCCCGGGTAGACGATATTGTTCACAAGATTCTGGACAACAAGTCCAAATTCCGTGAGCAGTCCGATATTCGCGACAAGCTGCAGGAACGGATTCGGGAAGTGCGCCCCTGGGGCGAGTTTGCTTTTCCTGCCCTGTCTGACCTGAATGGTCAACGGCTCTGGTTCTATGTTCTGCCCAATGGTGAACTGCCAACGCTGAGGGATTCCCTTAAGCAGTGCGAGCAGCCCTGGGAACTGATTCATCAGAGCCAGAAAGACAGTTACGTTATCGTTGTTTCTGATAAAGAGCCCGAAGACTTTCTGCTTCCTGTGCATCGCTCTCATGTGGGTAAGATTCCGCTTTCCCGCCTGGAAGAGATGCTGGATGAAGCAGAGGATGCCATCGAGGATCTTCTGGCTGAGCGGGAAGCGCTGACACGCTGGCACTACCTTCTGGATCAGGTGCTTGCTGCCCGTCTGGACAGCGCTGATCTGCAGCAGGCCAGCAGTGGCACTATGGATGAAGACAGCTTCTTCCTGGTGCAGGGCTGGGTACCGGTGGCTGAGCAGGCCAATGTTGAAGCCTTCACGACTGCTCGCGGTGTTGCGGCAATATTGGAAGATCCGACGGCAGACGACAATCCTCCGACGTTACTGGACAAACCGGCGGGAACCGGTGGTGGTGCGGATGCCCTTGGCTTCTTCCAGACACCCAACTACCGCGCCTGGGATCCGGGAAATGTGGTGTTTTACTCATTCTCGCTGTTCTTTGCGATGATCATGAGCGATGCCATGTACTGTCTGATTTTCGGACTGATTATCTTCCTGTTCAGAGGCAAGCTTCGGCAGAGTGAAACCGGTCGTCGTCTGATGAATCTGGCGTACTTTATGTCCGGTGTGGGTATTGTCTGGGGTGTCTTTATCGGCAGTTACTTCGGTGCAGCACCCGACAGTGGCAGCTTATTTGGCCGCCTGGCCTTTATCGACCTGAACGATTACAACGCCATGATGAAACTGTCGGTGGTGATCGGTGTTGCGCACTTGATCGTTGCCAACGTTATGACGGCGATAGTGAATCGTGGCTCAAGTTACGCCCTGGCACCATTGGGCTGGGCGGGGTTGATGGGCGGTGGTCTGACACTGTGGCTGGGGATGACAGGTACGCTGCCAGCGGCGTTTCAATCCACCATTGGCCCGGGGCTGATGATTGCCGGTGCCCTGCTGGTATTCCTGTTCTCCAGCAGCCGTGAAGTGACATCCTTCAAGGACCTTATTCTGAGAATGCTGGATGGCCTGAAAGCCGTCTACAACATTACCAGTGCTTTTGGTGATGTACTCAGTTACATGCGCCTGTTTGCCCTCGGCCTGTCCGGTGCATCCCTGGCCATGACCTTTAACTCTCTGGCCATGGACGTTCTTAATTCCAGCCCCGTCACCGGTGTGCTGTTTGCGGGGATCATTCTGCTGCTGGGTCATCTGCTGAATTTTGCCCTGTGCATTATGAGCGGTGTGGTTCACGGCATGCGTCTCAACGTCATTGAATTTGTCAACTGGGGACTGTCTGACGAAGGCTACCCATTTAAAGTCTTTAACCAAAGAACGACCTTTAACCAGCAAACAACTTTTAGTAAAGAGGATTAACAATGGATGCACTGATTATCGCACTGGGTTGGGTAGGTGTTTTCGCACCGGTTGCTCTGGGTGCAGTGGGTTCTGCGATCGGCTGTTCTGTCGCCGGACAGTCTGCCTGTGGTGCGATGCTGGATGTGGAGAGCGGCTACGGTAAGTTTGTCGGTCTCTCGGCCATGCCATCTTCCCAGGTTATCTACGGCATTGTCATCATGTTTACCCTGAGTGGCATCGGCGTCACGCTGGCCAGCGCTCCCGGTCTGTTTGGTATTGGTCTGCTGACCGGTATTGCCCTGATGTACTCTGCCGTCTATCAGGGGCAGGCGGTTGCAGCGGCCATTAATGCTTCCAAGAACAAGCCGGAAGTGTTTGGCCTTTCGATTGCACCTGCGGCGATCGTAGAAGGCTTTGCGGTATTTGCTTTCGTATTCGCACTGGTTATGGGTCAGGGCATCGCCGCCTGATGATGGGGTGAATGTTGGAACCACAAAGTCACTAAGACACAAAGACAAAAAAGTATTTCTCTGTGCCTTTGTGTCTTTGTGGTTCAAAAAAATAATGGCCCATAAGCAAATACAGGATTAGATAATGAGTACTGCAACTCCTGAAAAACAAACCGGGAAAACCGTTTCCGTCGGTGTTCAGGAACTGATCGAAAAGCTGCGTAACCAGGGCGTCGACAGTGGTCGCCAGGAAGCGGGCAAGATTATTTCTGACGCTGAAGCCAAAGCCGCCGAGCTGATCGCGGATGCCGAAAAACGTGCCAGTGCCATTGTTGGCAAGGCCCGTGAGGAAGCGGATTTTATTACCAGGGCAGGCAAAGAAGCGCTGCAGCTGGCTGAGCGAAATGCCGTCCTTGAGCTGAAAGACTATCTGCTGGAAAAATTCTCTGACCAGATCCGTGCAGTGGTCAGCCACTCCATGGAAGGTGACAAGCTGCTGGAAGGGATGATTCTGGAAGTGGCTGGCCAGAACAATCTGCGCGGCGAAAACAACATCGAAGTGATCCTGCCCAGAAAAGTCATTGGTGTGGATGAACTGCGTGACAAACCTGAGCTGCTCAAGGCCGGTGGTTTGCTGGAGTTCGCCATGAAGCGGGCCAGTGAGATGCTTCAGGATGGCGTAACGTTCACCGTTGGTGGTGCTGGCCAGAGTGGCATTGCGTTTCGCCTGAAAGACAAGGATATCCAGGTAGAGCTGACCGATGAAGCCGTTGCTGCGGTTCTGCTGAAGCATCTGCAGCCACGTTTCCGTGCCCTGCTTGAAGGCATTATTAAATAATTGCCGGTGTCAGTTCGTGATGGTAGAGCAATGTCTGCCTCACGCTCATGTTAAGGAGTAGTTCCTGAATAAGTTCCGTGATTGTGGGCCCTCGAACCCTGATCTTCCTGAGTCTGTTGAAGGGCATGAACACCAGGCCCATGCGATAGATCGTGCCAGGCACCCTTCGACTCCGCTCAGGGTGAACGGACAGAGGCCCCATCATCGAACCCTGTTTCTGGGCTGCTTCCGAGGAGAATACAATGGCTGAAAATGCCTACTATACCCTGCTGACATCGCTGCCGCATATTGACTCACTGTTTAACAGCAAGATTACGCCTATCTCCCGCATTCAGCTGGACCGTCGTCTGGCCATGCTGTCCACGGCAGATCGTGAAACCCTGGTGAAGGTGGAACAGCTGGTGCACTGGAGCCATCTGGGTGAAGAGATCAAAGAAGCGTATTTGATCAACCTGGCAGAGCGCCTGTTGCAGGAGCTGGACAGTCCTGATCTGAAAGAGCTGGTGAACTGGCGTCTGGATATGCGAACCATTGCTGCTGCCCTGCGACGAAAGGCCAATGGTATCCAGGCTCCGACGTCTGCGAAATGGAGTTACGGTAGTCGCTACGCCTACATCCGCCACAACTGGAATCATCCGACCCTCGGTTTGCAGCATGCATTCCCCTGGATTCCGGTGGCGGTTGAATGCCTGAGTAAAAAAGACTACCTGACGCTGGAAAAAACAGTGATGGAAGCGGTGTGGAACAAGCTGAACGAGCTGGGTGCCAGACACCGTTTCGACTTTGAAGCCGTGGTGATCTATCTGCTGCGCTGGAACCTGGTGGCACGCTGGACCTCCTACAATGGTGAACAGGCAGTGGTTCGGTTTAATGAGCTGACCCAGCAGGCATTAGGGGAATTTGCCCACCAATTGCCGGGTTCCCCGGATTAAACGACAACGGTTATACACATGACTGAACAGACAAAAACAGATCTGATGCAACAGACCTCTGCCCGGGTGGTAGCGGTGATGGGTGATATCATCACCATCGAAAGCATCAGTGGCAAAGATGGTGCGAAAAAGCCGCTGGTTAAGAACGAGGTGGTCTACGTACTGCCGAGCCGTCGCGCCAATGAAGCGGTGGAAGAGCAGCTGATGGCCGAGATTCTCCGTGTTCGTGGTAACACGGCGGATATTCAGGTGTTTGAGGAAACCCGTGGTGTTGCTGTCGGTGACCTGATTATTCAGACCGGGCACCTGCTGTCAGTGGATCTGGGGCCTGGTATTCTCAGCATGATCTACGACGGTCTGCAGAACCCGCTGGAGCGACTGGCGAATCTGCATGGTCGCTTCCTGCAGCGGGGTGTTCAGGTTGAGTCCCTGGATCGTACCCATAACTGGGCATTCACTGCCGTAGCTAAAATCGGCGATAAACTCCATGCCGGTGAAACCTTTGGTACCGTTCCGGAAGGTCGCTTTACCCACAAGATCATGATTCCGTTTGATACCGTGGGTGAAGTGGAAGTGGTCTGGATTCAGGAAGGTAACTTCTCTGTTGATACCGTCGTGGCCCGGGTGAAAAACCACAAGGGTGAAGAAATTCCTCTGACCATGTACCAGCGCTGGCCAGTGCGTAAGTCAATCGCTGAAACGCTGGCTGCAAAAGGCAAGACCGAGCGTCTTTACCCGAACCAGCCGCTGATCACCACCACTCGCATCGTTGATACTTTCTTCCCGATTGCCCGTGGTGGTACCGGCTGTATCCCCGGGCCTTTCGGTTCCGGCAAGACAGTATTGCAGCATGGTTTCTCCCGTTATTGCGACGCCGATATCGTTATTGTCACTGCTTGCGGTGAGCGTGCCGGTGAGGTGGTTGAAACCATCGAAGAGTTCCCGCACCTGCAGGACCCCAAGACCGGTGGTGCCCTGATCGACCGTACGGTAATTATCTGTAATACGTCGTCCATGCCGGTGGCCGCCCGTGAAGCCTCTATCTATACCGGTCTGACACTGGGTGAGTACTATCGCCAGATGGGTTACAACGTGCTGGCCCTGGCCGACTCTACTTCCCGCTGGGCCCAGGCAATGCGTGAAACTTCCAACCGTCTGGAAGAAATTCCCGGTGAAGAAGGCTTCCCGGCCTATATGGACTCTGCCATCAAGGGGGTTTACGAGCGTTGTGGTGTGGTTTGCAACGAAGACGGTGACGAAGGCTCCCTGACCATGATTGGCTCTGTATCACCTGCCGGTGGTAACTTTGAAGAGCCGGTGACCCAGGCAACCCTGAGTACAGTAAAAACATTTCTTGGTCTGTCTTATGATCGTGCTTACAAGCGCTTCTACCCGGCGATCGACCCTCTGATCTCCTGGTCGCGTTACCTGGATCAGCTGGAAAGCTGGTACTCCAACAATCTGTCGTCTGAGTGGGTCAGCAACGTTAAGGAGATGCAGGAACTGCTGGTGCGTGGTGACAGCATCAATCAGATGATGCAGGTTACCGGTGAAGAGGGTATTACCCTGGAAGATTACGTGACTTTCCAGAAGTCTTACATGCTGGACATGGTGTATCTGCAGCAGGATGCTTTTGACGATGTGGACGCTTCCTGTCCAATCCATCGTCAGCAGGAAAACTTTGATCTGGTGGTGAGCCTGATTCGTCAGCAGTACAACTTCAGCGATAAAGAAGAGGTGCGTGATTACTTTATCAAGCTGACCGGCCTGTTCAAGAACATGCACTATGCACATCACGGATCACCTGAATACAACAACTACATGCACCGTATTCAGGAGCTTCGCAGCCAGCACGCCATGGGTGCCTTAGCTGCCTGATGACTGTTGTATAACACGTCCTGTCCAAGTCTGCCGGCGATGCCGGCAGTGTTTTTTTAAGTTAATTTCTCCGATACGCCTTCGTCCATTATCCCCTGAATATCTTTGGTTTAGTTTGAACTTTCCGGGTTTCTAAATATCAACACTAGAAAGAGCTGCTGGTGTTTTATGGATAGCAATAAAATTTCAGGCTTGCCTGACTCTTGCATTGTTCAAACTTACCATTCTTATCAACAGGAACGTGCCGGTGGCAGGATGGGCTCTTACCATGTTACCCCCTGTGAACATGATGACCTTTCAGGCGCTGATTCTGGCTCAAATTTGCAGGAAGATGGCAGGATGCAACGTTTGGCGGAGAGGTTTTCAGCTATCGCTACCGCTACTCAACCAGTCTCTGCGCAAAAGATAGATGCGAAAACCAGGGTTCAGTGTGCTTTGCAGGCATTCCTGAAACAGGACATTGAGCTTTGCAGGCAATTTGTGCGGCCAGCATATCCTGACTGTGATAAAAGTTTTGCCCCCCGGTTTATTAGATTTTTTCCTGTTGTGTCAGGGATTTTGATCGATGCCCTTGTGGCAAAAGGAGAATCTGCCACAGACAGTGATTATCAGCTGGCAGGTGATGTCTTAAAAGACAGTGAGGTGAAGACTGTTTTTTTCCAGCTGATAAGAGCCACTTTTTCCGGACTGGACAGTTCCGGGAAAACGACAGCTGATTATCTTCTTAAGGCTTATAAAAAACATCCGGATGGATGTTATGACGCAATAGTTGATGGAATCATCAGCCATAGAAAATCCCTTCCGGAATTACAGGTTGCAATGGACAGAAATCGGCTTACCCGGGGATTTCCAGCATGCTATTTTCCAATGCTGTTTGGCTCGAAGGAAGACTATTATCTGGGGGTAGATGCCCAGAATTATGATGCCAATACGGTTCATAATCTTTGTCAGGCCTTTGCCGGTTTGTTGGAGCAGTCCCGTCGTGGCGATCTTGAACCTGTGAGTCTGCTGATATTGAATCAGATTCATCAACGTCTGACTAAAGATGTCAAGTCCTGGTGTGGTGCACCTATATCTCCAGTTTATGACTTTGCTGTATCACATGTATTTGATATTCCGAAAGAAAAATTCACGCAGTCTGGTTACCTGGAAATGATGTTATTCGTGCAGAGCTGCGATCAAAAATACCGGGGAATGGATAAACTCTCTCCTGACAATCACGCAATTTTTCATATTTGTGGCTACCATGCGCCAAATGATGAGAAACCGGGTAAAGTTACGGTCAGAGCCTATTGTGATGAGCCTGACAAAGGTAATATTCGCAAGAAAAATGTATTGATAAACGTGTTGGTTGACCATCGAAAGGCGCTGGATAGCACCCCGACTCCGGAAGACGTTCGCTTATCCACTGCCAGGCTGGCAAAGCGATTAATGTTTTTGCACTATTTTCTTGACGGAAATGGCAGAACCATTATTTACCTGATCAATCGTGAGCTGCTCAGAAATGGTCAGCCTCCGTCCATTATTCTGGATGTTGACGCCATTGCTGCGAAGTCATCTGCCGAGTTCTCCGAAATGATAAAGGAAGGGCAGGATCTTTTTATCGGCATACAGCGCAATAAGCAGCCAACCTTATCCAATCCACCCTCTCTCTGCTTTCATGATCGGGCAAAAAGCAGGTTGCATGGGTATTTACAGCAGGACTGGTAATAGGGGACTACGGATATCCTTTACCCCGGTCTATAAGTAGTTGGCCAAATGGAATCGTATATTTCTGGCTAAGTGGGCAGTTACTATGCAAGGCACAACGTAGGGAGCATAGCCGTAGCTATGTGACCGTAGTTGTAACGCCGCAGAGTCACTGCCCACTTAGTCAGAAAATACGATTTCATTTGGTTAACTACTTATCAGAAAGGCTATAACAACGGATCGGTTACATGTAATTATCCGTTGTTATCTCCCGGGCGTGTTTCCTTAAACGCCCAGCGAACCCTTAAAACAGGCGTTCTTTTAAACGCAGGAATGAATAGCCAGTACATAAAGATGCCCAGGCAGTTGGCGACGATATCCCAGAACGATGGGTGGCGATAGTCGGTAAGGGATT
>NZ_PJPV01000077.1 GCF_002864045.1 Endozoicomonas acroporae | reverse complement strand
AGGCCCACCCTGTGGCATGCCTACCCTGGTAGGGTAGACGTTGCCATCAATCATGACACCGGAGCGCAGGTAGCGACCAATCAGCTTCAGAAGGCGTTTGTCGTGGATCTTACGGGAGACCCTCGACATCAAAACGTCGTGATTGACCGTATGACCGCCATGGAAGGTGGGAAGTCTGGTTTTGCAGGAGCAAAAACCAGCCAAAGAATTTACTCAGATCAACGTCAACGGCGTAATGCAGCCCCCTGTTGATCAACTGCTTAACCTGACGGACTCCGTCGTGTGCTGACCGTCCCGGTCGGTAGCCGAAGCTGTTTGGAGAGAAACCCGGATCAAAGACAGGGGTCAGCACCTGCAAAATGGCCTGCTGTATGACCCTATCCATCACGGTAGGGATTCCCAGCAAACGCTCACCACCGTCCGGCTTTTCTATAACATGCCGACGCACGGGTGATGGTTGGTAGGTTCCGTCCAATAAGGCTTGACGCACTGAAGACCAATGCTGTTTGGCAAAGTCTGGATAAGCTTCAATGGTGACTCCATCGATACCCGGAGCACCCTTGTTGCTTTTGACCTGTTTCCCGGCTCTGGCTCCTGCTCCCCACTACCTCCTGCATCCGTGCAGTCGCATGCACTTGCCAGATTAGCCGGTTCAAGTACGCAATTTAGTAGATCATGGTTCAAAGCTGGTTAAAGATTCTGTCGCCAGGTACGGTGAGTCGCCGGACGGCTGCATCGCCCTGAGGGAATCAGTCTCCTCTTTGTCATCGATGTTCGGCCCTTCGCTGACGACTTCCCGTCCATTAATGACTTTTGTCGTACAACTACTATGGCCTCTGCTGACTTCTGCCCAATCACCATGCGGAGTTGCCTCTGCTGGCGCTATTGGTTGCCATCGGGTTTGCTCGAACAGGATGATGAGTCACTGTTCGCCGAGCCTGTTGTAACCAGTGGCTGAGAACTGGGAATTACCAATCGCATGTTGAACAGATCTCCCCGGATAAGGACATGAACTTTCAGTGCACAACCGCCGCATTTACCGTGTCTCACGAACCATAGGGCTTTGTGATCCTTGGCTCACTCGCCCAGAGACTAAGCCTTATATGCGATTTCTATACGTCGGCTCGCACTTTTGCAGTCAGACTGCCTCCGCACAGCCCCTCACGGGACTGCACTTGCCTTAAGCTAGTGGTTGTCATCAGCAGGCGTCTTTACCGCCAGTCAGATGTAGGTTCTCCCACAGAGGACTTCCACCCCATCAGTTCATGCCCATGCCGGGCGTACCAAAAAATTCCAGCGGACACTCGCTCCGCTCGTGCCGCTGAATTTGGCGTGTGTGCCGAGCATGGCACTTAACTCGAGAAGTGAAAGTCCTCTTACCAGGTATTCGCAGAGCCGAAGGTTAGCGAAAGGGCAAGGGCGTTGTCGTGAGGCAGGGTCTACGCGACCCGGTCTGAAGGTAACCCAACGCAAAATCGCGGGGCGACGAACAGAAACCCAATATGAGGTGTGACGTATTCGGGGCCAGTGGGCACGTGACCATTAAGCCCTCCATCTGCAATCGGGATACGTTTTATAAATTGGGCGTCTACGCGAGGAAAGTTAAGTGTCTTACCTCGGGAGGACTGCACTGTGTTAATGGATGAACTGACAACGGAGCAATCCGCTGTGATCGCAGTGCAGAAGACCGAAAATTGCTCCTGCATTTTCGGCATACGGGCTATCCATAGCCCTATCAGCAGACGACATACGACTGCATGGATGCAGGAGCTAGAGTAACGCAGGAGCAGTTACCGCGTAGGTGGTCTCTGGCCACTGAAGGCCAGAACAAATCTTGGAAAGTAATCATCGGGGAAGTGATTTCGGATGGCATCTGTTAAACAACTGTCGTTGTCTCTGGATACACCAGAGGGTGAACCGGAAACGGGAGACCCGATTGAACCGCTCTTCACTGTAAAAAAGCATCTTTTGTTCATCTTTGATGGTGCGGGTACTGGACAGGAATAATCTGGTACGTGCACTGAAACAGGTTCAACGTAATAAAGGAGCCGCAGGTATCGATGGCATGACCGTTGATGAACTTCCAGACTTCCTGAAACAACACTGGCCAAAGATTCGGCAGCAACTGGCAGAAGGAGCCTGCCAACCCAAGCCCGTGCTGCGGATGGAAATCCCAAAACCGGATGGCCGCAAACGCAAGCTGGGTATTCCTACCGTACTTGACCGACTGATACAGCAGGCTATTGCCCAGATTATGCAGGAAGAGTGGGACAGCAAATTCCATAATAACAGTTACGGTTTTCGCCCTCACCGGAATGCACATCGAGCCATACGTCACGCACAATCAGTCATACGAGACGGATACAGCTGGGTGGTGGATTGCGACCTTGAGGCATTCTTTGATCATGTCAATCATGATTTATTGATGACACAACTCAAAGCTCACCATAAGGATGCCACGCCGCTTTGGTTAATCAACCGTTATCTGAAAGCGGGTGTTTGCATTAATGGAACAAAGCAAGCCAGTGTGAAAGGTGTACAACAAGGTGGCCCTTTGTCGCCTGTCCTTTCAAACATAGTGCTGAAAGTCAGTGATAAAGCATTTACCAAACTGAAAAAGACCGTAAAACAACTGAGCCGTCGAACGAGAGGCCATTCAATCATCCGGATTATTGCAGAGCTTAGAAAATCCCTGCTTGGTAGGGCTGGTTTTTGCTCCTGCAAAACCAGGCTTCCCACCGTCCGTGGTGGTCAAAGCGTATTTCGATATTGCCGAAATATTGAGTCCTCTGCGAGATTTGGACAAATGGATTCGACGACGATTACGGTGTTATATCCTGAAGCAATGGGGCAGCAAAGGCTACCTTTATTTTTCACTCTCTTGGATTTACTTATTAGAATTCAATCTTGAATATTCCTAAATAATGATTTATCAACTTCCACTGCCTCATAAATTGACTTGCAAGAAAGATTGTGTGACGAACTGCCATTTTTGAATACGATTCCATTTTGATGATGGTTTTCTTTGAAATTCTTTTTAGAGAATAAATATTGTTTGTAATGAGTTTCTCCAGATTTCGAGTGCCTCTGAAATATTCCTTTTACTAAAGTATCAACCTCATCTCGTTGTTTTTTAATATGGCAATGAAATGAGAGAGGGTTTTCAGGCCAGTGCATTGAATCATTATGTTCATCATCATAATGACGTATTATGTAATCATCGGTTTCATTATAATCAAGTGACAACATACAGTCAGAACTATTGAAAGGTTCTAGTGCATTTTTATCTCTAAAAAAAATAGACACTACATCTTTTTTCTCACAAGATCGTTCAAGAATGTTTATTGCTTCTATCCCTTCATCCAATCCTGTAGAATAGGTGAAATTTAATTCCCTTTCTGTTGGTTTTGATTCGCTTGCAAAATTTACCGGCAGGAATTCGCGAATTGAGTTTAAATCTCCTAATGAGATATTCATCTTATCAAACCCATGAGAAATAAAAAATGATATTGCAAATTGCACATTAAATTCACTAACAAATTAGTAAGTATGCATAACAATAAATTCCAGGGGACGCCTTCGGTGCCTCTGTATTTGGCGTGTTTGCCGAGCATGGCACTTAACTAGAGAGGTGAAAGTCCTCTTACCCGGTTTCGCAGAGCCGAAGGTTAGCGAAAGGGCAAGGGCGTTGTTGCAAGGCAGGGTCTACGCGACCCGGTCTGAAGGAAGCTCAACGCAAAATCGCGGAGCGATGAACAAGAATCCAGTATGAGGTGTGACGTATTCTGGGCCAGTGGGCCCGTGACCATTAAGCCCTCCATCTGCAAGCGGGATACGTTTTATAAATTGGGCGTCTACGCGAGGAAAGTTAAGTGTCTTACCCCGGGAGGTCTGTACTGTGTTGCGGGATTAACTGACATGGGAGCAATCTGGTGTGATCGCAGTGCAGAAGACAGCATAAGGCATAGTAGGTGACCTCTTGTCACTGAAGGCCTGAACAAATCTCGGAGAGTCATCATCGGGGAAGTGGTTTCGGATGGCATCTGTTAAACAACTGTCGTTGTCTCTGGAAACTCCGGAGGATGTTCACCCGAGCAGGCCGCATTTTGCAACTTGTTCTTTGATCTTGTTATTTATCTTGTTCGTGTTTATAGGTGGACAGGGTCTTTTCACCTATGGACATACCTGTTCATACAATGGACAGTCTTTTCTTGCCTTTTCTTTATTGCTATCTATGTTTCTGTCACGCAAGAAAAAACCCGGATCATCAGAGTTGCCGCTCCTACCGGGTTTTTCTCTCAAACTATTAGCTATTGCTCGGGAAGCAGTATAGCAATGATTTCTTTTGCGTACACAATTGGGGTGTTGAAATTGATTCGGGTTGAAATTCAAACAGGTGATTTAGAGAACCTGACTCCAACCAACGGTTGCTGCTAATAGTGCTCGCGTCTTTTGCTAATAGTGAAGGCGAATGCTGGCCGAGCCAGAAAAAACAATGACAGCGGCAAAAGACACCGTTTGGGGGATGATTCCTAATCGTGCGATGGCCAAGCAACTTGCTGTTCGGGATATTTCTTCACTGGTTTATGATGCAGTAAATCTTGAAGGGCTCGCAATGACATTACCGGAAGTTCAAACACTGCTGGATGGGATTACCGTTGGTGGCCACAAAGTCAGTGATCAAAATATGGCTCTGAACCAGGCGGTGTTTCTATGCGACAGCGGAAATGACTGAGATGAATAAGTTTTTGAGATCGTGCATTCACAACAAAATCATAGAGAACTTCCAGGCGAACGGCTAAACAAACTCGAAACGACGTGCAGCAAGACGGTCATAGCCCGGAGCTGGTTGCTGACATCCTGAGCAAACTGCATGGCCGCTCTTGCATGGGGCCACGATTACATGGAATACTTCAGAGCCTTGATAGAGACTGAGTTTTACACCCGGATAAAAAAATGACTGGTATTATTGAATTAGAAAAGCTTCTCAGCAGCATCAACCCGAAGCTTGTAGAGGGTGAATTTATTTTCTGTACTTTACCCGGAGACCTCTCCGATTATGCTCATTTAAATCCACTTTCAAGCTTTATTGAATCAGAAGGCTTATCTTTAGTTCTATCAAAAGATAACGCTGAAAGTGCGAATATTAAGTTTGAACATATTTACAGGCAAATAACACTGACTGTACACTCAAGCCTGGAAGCCGTTGGTCTAACAGCAGCAGTTTCAACCAAACTTGCCTCAAAAAATATTAGTGCCAATGTAATTGCAGCTTTCTTCCATGACCATATATTTCTCCAGCGTCAGATAAGGCGGAAGATGCTTTGAAAGCACTGCATGAACTCTCGACAACTAATAATAGCTATACACGCATGTAACGAATCAGGATGAATTTACATTGAATTTCTGGTGATATGTTAGCTCACTATGGAATACAGCAATGGTTACTTAAATCATCATCTACTCCAAGGATTCAGATGTACCATTTTGAGATAATGCCCCTTCAGTAAAATTAATACAATCCTGAGTGGGATTTTTGATAAAATATTCTGCTGAATGCAAAATATTATTTTCATCATGATCCGCCAATCCTATTTCATTTAGTGTGGTTTTTAAAAAAGAATCAGGGTCAGCATCTTTTAAAAGTAAAGCATGATAATGGTCATCTTTAGGCTTTTCTTTTTTATGTAATCTTGGCAAATGACACTTTATATCTTTTTCACAAAGTGATTTTACATTATCAGATTTTCCCCAGAGATTAGGGTAATTTTCATCAGTATAAAAAGTAAAAACAAATCTATCTTTAATAGGTATTGAGTTGATGGTTATGCAAGTTGTTGTATAAAATCCTTTATTCTTTGGAAAATATGAAAATCCAAAGTCAAACTTTCTGGCTAAATGTAATGAAAATACACCCGTCTTGTTTTCTGACGATTCGATAAAGTTGCTGTTTAATCGTAACTTCTCATTATTAACGGGCAAAACCTCAGTGTCTGACGTCATTTTAGCGGTTTTAATGGGCTTTAGAGGATTGCATGTAGAATTTGCTGGTCTTTTTTGAGTAATTGTGGTTAGACCTGAATTTACGGATATCGATGGTGGCATTATAGGCCTCTAGAGTTATTAACAATTTATTAAAAATGGAGTTTAGATTAGATTATTAGAATAAAAGTTCACTGTTTAAACTAACAATTCAAAAATAGTGCCCATCAAAAAATTCAAGTGGACAGTGCCTGTGGTGCCACCGCTGAATTTGGCGTTAGACTGGGAAGCCAGTGAGTGATCAATGGCCAGCTATTCCGTTCTTCCTTAGCGGAGTTGAAAGACGCAAACTCCGAATCCAGACAGATCGTGCAAAACATCGTTCGACTCTGCTAAGGGTGAGCGGAGATTACACATTAACCAAAAATCGACAATGCCGCCTGCAGAATAATCAGGTTAACAATATCAATAAAGAAGGCACCAACAATAGGCACAACCATAAACCCTTGGGGTGAAGGACCAAAGCGGTTAACGACGGAGCCCATGTTCATGACCGCTGTGGGTGTTGCGCCAAGACCAAACCCGCAGTGACCGCTGGCAATAACGGCCGCGTCGTAGTCTTTGCCCATCACCCGGAAGGTCACCACATAAGTAAATATTGCCAGCATAACGGACTGTGCCAGCAAGATGATCAGGATCGGGATGGCCAGATCGAGAATATTCCAGAGCTTTAAGCTCATCAGGGCCATGGCCAGAAACAGGGCCAGTGACACCGTGCCGAGAATATCGATGGTTTCAATATCCAGCTTTTTCACCCGGGTGACTTCCAGCGTGTTGGTGATGATAACGCCGATAAACAGGGCATAGACAAAATCGGGAATCATCAGCCATTTGATCTCAAAGTTGTTGACCCAGATTTCAAGGTACTTGGCACCGGTCACACAGATCAGAATCATAAACAGTGATTCAATCATCTTTTTTGAGGTGACATTGTCTTCCTCATTTTCGTTGTAGGTTACCAGCTCAGGAAACTGTTCATGGGTTCTGTTGGTGTTGCCGTATCTGGATTTCAGGCCATATTTATCCACCAGTCGCTGCGCCACCGGACTGCCAATAATGCCGCCCATGATCAGGCCGAAGGTGGCTGAAGCCATGGCTATCTCAAGTACATTGTGCATGCCGTATACTTGCTGGAAGGTTTGAGACCAGGCCGCACCGGTGCCGTGACCTCCGGAAAGAGTGATTGACCCGGCAATTAACCCCATCAGCGGGTCAAGCCCCAGCAGGCTGGCCAGTGACATTCCCAGGCCATTTTGCAGCACGATATAGAAAGACGCCACGGCAAGGAAAACAAACACCTTGACCCCACCTTTAATCAGCTGGGTATAGCTGGCGGCCAGACCAACCGTGGCAAAGAACATCAGCATAAAGGTGTTTTGCAGGGGCAGGTGGAAGTCAATCTCGACACCATTGAAGTGCAGCAAGGCAATAACACCGGCAATGATCAGTCCGCCAACAATAGGCTCAGGAATATTGAACTGCTTTAATAGAGGAATTCGGGCATTGATGAAATGCCCCAGAAATAGCACAAAAATGGCGATGAGAAACGACTCAAGCGCGCCAACCGTCAGTAGTTGATTCATAAACCCTCAAAATAAAAGTGATCAGATACAGGCAAAGCGTCTACCCAGTTTGCTGTAGCCCAGTCCGGTTTCTTTTATCACTTCTATCCGGGTGGGAATCCGTTCTTTCAGGGACTCAATATGGGAGATGATACCGACCATCTTCCCACTGGCATTCAGGCTATCCAAGGCGCTGAGTGCGGTTTCCAGTGTTTCCTGATCCAGTGTACCAAACCCTTCATCCAGAAACAGCGAGTCGATACGGGTTTTATGGCTGACCAGGTCAGATAACCCCAGTGCCAGCGCCAGGCTGACCAGAAAGCTTTCACCACCGGACAGGGTTTTGATATCCCGTGCGGAGTCACCCTGCCAGGTGTCCAGCACTTCAAGGCTGAGTTCATCGTTGCTCTTGCGGTTGAGCAGATAGCGGGCATGGAGTTGTTCCAGCTGCCGGTTGGCCAGAAGAATCAGATGATCCAGCGTCAGGCCCTGGGCAAACTTACGGAACTTGTCGCCTTTGCTGGAGCCAATCAGGCCACTGAGTTGCGCCCAAACCTGATATTGATGCTCTTGCGCCGCAATATCCCTGAACAGGCTGGCCTGGCCAAGACGTTTTTCGTCGTCGTCTTTCAGTGCCTGGGTAATCTCACCCTGTCGTTGATTGATTAAGCGAATATGGTTGTCCAACTCGGTCAGTCTGTCAGTCACTTCATCCAGAGTTAGTTTAGTCGCTGGCTGTTCAATATGAGCTTTCAGGTTGGCTTCCGCCGAGGCAAGCTTGCCTTTGGCTTCATGCAGCTGTTGTTCAATGGCCTGTTTCAGTTCTGTCAGTGTCTTTCGCTCTTCTCTGTCCAGCAGAGCCTGCTGGAAATGTTCGCTATCCCGGAATGGACTGTCGTTTAATAATGTCTGCCAGGTTGTTCCGGCGACTGTCAGTGCTTCGCTCAATGTTTCCTGTTCCATGGTCTGCTGGCGAACGATTCCAGTCAGCTGAGCCAGCTTGTCATCAATGGCTTTCAACTGGCTTTGGCTTTGTTGATGGTGTGCCTTTGCTTCGACCACCAGTGACTTGAGTCGCTGTCGCTCCTCACTCACGATTTTCTGGCCAAACAGATCCTGTCGTTGCTGCTGTTGCTGTTGTCTCTGAGTGTTGGTGTTATCCAGCGTTTGCTGGATGTCACGGATAAGTTCGTCCACTTTTTGCCGGTTTTGATGCTTGTGATTCAGCTGCTGGGTAATGGCCTGGATTTTCTCATTCAGCGCTTGTTGTTCAGCGGTGATGTGCTGCCATTGTTGCCAGTTTTTTTCCTGCTGACTCAGCCAGGTTGATTGCTCTGACAGGATAGGAATCTCCAGATGCAGCGCAGTCTGGATTCTCTGCCTGATCTTCTCTTCCAAAGCCCGGTTGGCGTGTTGGCGTTGCTCAAGCTGTTGACGCTTTTCGGACAGCTGCTGGTCAATCTGGCTTTGCTGATGCTGGTTAACCTCCCGTTGATGGGTGCGTTGGGTCATGTCGTTATTCAGCTGGTCCAGCTGCTGCTGTTCAAGTTGAATGCGGCGATTAAGCTGGCTCAATTGGTCAAGCTGCTTTTTCCGGGTCTCCCCGGTCTCGGAAAACTGTTTGAAGTGGCTCTGATACTCTTCGGTGTTGTTGATCGATAGGGAAAGAGACTGGGCATTGCTGGTGGCGGACCAATCTGATGTGACCAGAGCAATCTGATTTTGCAGCTTGTTAATGGTCTGCTCTGAGGATTCCAGTTGTACCTGTAAACGCGCAACCTCTTTGTTCAGCTTCTCGCCCTGAAGTTGCAGCTGCTCCAGTTCCTGCTGTCTGGCGGTTAAACGTTGTTCGGTATCGGAAATATTCAGCTGCTGATAGTGTTCAATGGCCGGGTGTTCTGTGGCACCGCAAAGGGGGCAGGCCGCTCCGGCCTGCAGTTGGTTGCGATAGTCCTTAAGGCTGGTGATCTGCCGCTCCCGGGCTAACAGCTGCTCCAGGTCATGACAGTGCTGCCTGACATTCCGATACTCTGTCCGGCATTTTTCAATGTTGTCGGTGTACTGTGCTACCGACTGCTGCAGGTTGCCATGGAGGCTCTGCTCTTTCTGTAAGTCAGCGGTGCAGTTGATAAATTGCTGGCTGAGGTTATTCAGATGCAGCCATATCGGGTATTGATCGTGCCACTGCTGCTGATCGGTCAGCAGCTGCTCTTCTTCCTGGCCATTTAACAGGGCTGTTTTGTTCTCTAGCAGTGTTGTGTTCTGGCTGGCGCGTTGTTCCCGTGTTTTGGCCAGCGACTGAATATACTCTTCCAGTGTCTGGTGTTGTGCGCCCAGGTTCTGGCGTTCCTGCTCTAACTGATGAATAGCTTGAACAAACTGTTGTTCACCTTGGCTGGCGGTTTCCCGCTGCTCAAACAGGGTTTGTAATACCGGCAGCTGTTCGCCCAGTGTTTGCTGGTGTGCATTCTGCTCCAGATAACGGTTGGCTACCTGAAGTTGTCCAGTGAGTTGTTCCCGGGACTGCTGGTCATCGGCAATGCTGTTGTTCAGTGTGCCCTGCTCATGTTCAGCGGCCTGCAATTTGCCTTTGATGGCCTGTTGTTCATTGGTCAGCCTCTGTATATCAGCATCCAGAGGGATGACCTGCTCTACCAACAGGGATTCGGTTTGCTCCTGTTCCTGCTGATAGCTTTCCCAGGCATTTAACTGAATCTGGCACTGTTTCTGAACACTTTCCGCCTGTTCGGTGGTGACCTGTTTTTCCTGCTGATGATCGGCCAGTGTCTTTTGTATCCGTTGATGCTTTTGTGTCAGTTCGCTCAACCGATCCCAGTCCGGCAGCAGCTCCATGGCGGGCAGGGCCTGCTCCAGACGGTTTATTTGCTCGCTGTGTTCTGATTTGTGTTGAAGAGCATTATTCAATGACTCCCGGGCTTTTTCCTGTTCACGTTGTCTGCTGGCCAGCTCTTCCAGCCAACGCTTCTGCTGGTTCAGGGATAGGCGTTCGTTGCCGGTTTCCTCCTGTTGCCCGGCAAGCTGACTCTGTTCTTCTCTCAGTTCTGTCAGTCGATCGTCGTTCAGTAGGGCAATGCCGCCCGCTCTGGCCTTTAACAGGTCGAGTTGCTGCTCTGAGGTGCGCATGCGCTCAAAGGCACGGCGGGAGATTTCTCCGTAGATCTCGGTACCGGTCAGTTCTTCCAGCAGCTCAGCCCGGTCATTGGCACTGGCCTCCAGAAAAGCGGCAAAACCGCCCTGGGCCAGCATCATGGATTTGGTAAAACGTCCGAAATCCAGCCCGGTCAGCTCACTGACCTTTTTCAATTTATCGCTGATACGGGTGGTAATAATCGTACCATCACTGTCGGCCAGCTCGACTTGGGGTGCCTGCAACTTGCCGTCTGCTTTGCCCCTGGCCCGGCGTTGTGACCAGAAGGCCCGATACGCTTGACCTTTGACTTCAAACTCAACTTCGGCGAGTGACTCAGCCGTATGCCGGGTCATCAGCTCGTTATCGGAGGCGGAGATTGTGGTCAGGCGGGGAGTCTGGTGGTACAGGGCAAGGCAGATGGCATCCAGCAGCGTGGTTTTGCCAGCACCGGTTGGGCCGGTAATGGCAAAGAGACCCGTGTTGGTAAACGGTTCACTCTGGAAGTCTATTTTCCACTCGCCCCTGAGGGAGTTAATATTTTTCAGGCGCAGGCTGAGAATTTTCATCAGGCGTTGTCCTTCTGGCCATGCTGCGCCAGCATGGGATGCTCTTTGTCTGCTGCAAACACGTCTTCGAGTATTTCCTGAAACGCGCCGGTCAGCTGCTGTAATTGTTCATCGGTCAGCTCTTCCTGCTTAAGCCGTTGCTGAAAAACATCCTCAACGTTCAACTCGGCCAGACTCTCCTGGTCAGCAACGGTCAGGGATGCTGCGGCTTTTTCCCGTTTTCTTCTTACCCTCAGCAGCTCAACTGAGGACAGCTCCTCTTTGGCCAGCACCATTTGTTCGACCCGGCTTTGCAGGTCGTGAAGGTAGGCTTCGGTGGTGATTTCAATCTCCAGCCATGGATCAGCCTGCGGTTGCTCGTGCTCATTGGCACGCTCAGTGGCAAGAGTGGCCAGCTGCTGGTCAATGCTGTCCAGGGAGCCCTTGAGGCTGATCAGAGGCCTGAAAACAGGAACAATGACGGACTCAATTTTATTCAGCTCGTTTTCCCTGAAGTCCACAATAATGACTTGCTTATCGGATCCGGCTTCATCAAAACTCAGCGGGATTGGTGAACCTGAATAGCGGATATGTTCCTGCTTAGCCACGACCTGTGGCCGGTGCAGGTGGCCGAGGGCAATGTAGTGAGCCTTGGGAAATGCGGCCACCGGAAATGCCGACAGGGTTCCGATATAAATCTCACGCACGGATTCGCTCATTTGCCCGCCAACTGTCGTTAAATGACCCGTTGCAATAATGGGCAGCCGTTCCCCTGCCAGCTTTTCAGCTTCTGCATAAATGGTCTGATAGTGGGCAGCAATCGCCTGTTGCAGTGCCTGCTGTTTATCCTCACCGGTCTCTCCCGCCTGACTTTCCAGAACATCCCGTGGGCGGACAAACGGAATGGCACAGATCACCGCGCCGGGGTTGCCCTGAGCGTTGTTCAACACCAGAACCTGTTCCCGGGAGTCTTGACTGACACCACCCACCACAAAGGTATTCAGGCAGGCCAGCAGCTCTTTTGATTCATTCAGTGTGGCCACTGAGTCATGGTTGCCACCAATCACGATAAGCTGCCGACAGTGGGTATTGCGCAGGCTGACAATAAAACGGCTATACAGTCCCCTGGCATAGCTGGGCGGGGTGCCGGTATCAAAGATATCACCGGCAATAATCAGGGCATCGATGCGCTGCTCTTGTACCAGCTCGATCAGCCAGTCCAGAAAGGCCTGGTGTTCTGCCTCCCGGCTTTTGCCCATAAAGTGCTGGCCAAGGTGCCAGTCTGAAGTGTGAAGAATACGCATGGTGTCTTAAGTGTCGGGCAGTCAGGGGTTGGTGTGAACATCACCCTGGTGAAAAAGTAAAAAAGTGAAGCTACACCAGAACCGAACTGTAGCCAATCATCTGGCAGCGGATTCCTTGTTTCACTCTTCTTGCGACAGTGCTGCCTGGCAAAGGATAGCTGGATCATCTGGGAATTGCTCAGGGTACTCAGATTAATATCACATCAACTGAGTGGACTGGAAAACTGCGGTCAGCTATTGAGCTGTATCAGGTTGGTTTAATTGATCCCAGACGGGGTTTCCCCACAGGGGCACGGTGGTCATGGAGTGTTTGGCACTGCCGACCGTTTCTTTGGTGGAGTAGCTGAGATAGATCAGGGTTTTGTTTTTCTCATCCCAGATACGTCGTATTTTCAGAAGAGTTGTCATTAACAGGGAAGAGGTTAACGCACGCATGTTTTTGAACCGTTAATTAAATAGCGGGCTCAGCCCGCGTAACAGGCTGAGCATTGACCGATGCCAGTCAGTAAAGAACGCGGCAGCGGATGGTGCCCTCAATCTTTTTTATCTTCTGCATGGCCATATCGCTGTGTTCAGCATCAACATCGATAACGACGTAACCAACGGACTCATTGGTCTGCAGGTACTGACCGCTGATGTTGATACGGTTTTCAGACAGTATCTGGTTGATCTGGCCCAGAATACCGGGAATATTCTGGTGGATATGCAGCAGTCGGTGCTTGCCGGGGTGAGCAGGCAGAGCGACTTCCGGGAAGTTGACCGACGACAATGTAGTACCAATATCGCTGTACATCACGAACTTCTCGGCAACCTCCCGGCCAATATTTTCCTGTGCTTCCTGGGTACTGCCGCCAATATGGGGGGTCAGGATAACATTCTTCATGCCACGCAGGGGGCTGATGAATTCATCATCGTTACCCCGTGGCTCTTCCGGGAATACGTCAATGGCTGCACCCAGCAGCTTACCGTTCTTCAGGTACTCGGCCAGCGCTTCAATAACCACCACAGTACCACGGGAGGCATTGATCAGAATGCTGTTGTCCTTCATGGCGGCAAACTGTGCTTCACCGAACATCCACTGGGTATCCCGGGTTTCGGGAACATGCAGACTGACAATGTCGCACATGCCAAGCAGGGTGTTCAGATCACTGATCTGGGTCGCATTGCCCATGGAAAGCCGGGTCACCACATCATAGAAATAGACTTCCATGCCCAGGGACTCTGCCATGATGCTGAGCTGGCTGCCGATATTTCCGTAGCCGATAATACCCAGCTTTTTGCCGCGGATTTCATGGGAGTTCGCCGCTGTTTTCTGCCAGCCTCCCTGGTGTGCCATGGCATTCTTTTCCGGGATTCCACGCAGTAGCAGGATGGCTTCAGCCAGCACCAGCTCAGCCACTGAGCGGGTGTTGGAATAAGGTGCGTTGAAAACAGGTATCCCCCGTCGTGTAGCTGCGGGCAGTTCTACCTGGTTGGTGCCAATGCAGAAACAGCCAACAGCACAGAGTTTTTTTGCCTCCGCAAAAATTTCATCGGTCAGCTGGGTTCGGGACCGGATGCCGACAAAGCGGGCATCAGCGATACGTTCCTTAAGTTCCTCAGGAGGCAGGGAGGTGGTGACATAGTCGATATTGGTATAGCCCGATGCTTTAAGAATCTCGACAGCAGACGGGTGGACACCTTCCAACAGGAGAAAACGAATCTTGCTCTTATCCAGCGATATTTCGGGCATATCGGTCTCTTTATGGTTAGCTGAGGGCGGACTGGCTCAGGGCTGTTTCGGGCTCAAGGCTGTTTTACACAGAAGCACTGTTTTTATTGTGCAGGCGGACAACAGCAGTAGTGCTTCCAATTGATGGCTGTTATTGATCCGCCCATCGTTTTCATGGCGCATTACCGGTTGCGCCCGGCTGCGTCAGGCGGCACATCATAACATAGGCTGTGCCTGATGGTACTTACTAAAAGGCGGTGGGTAGTTACCGGCAGGGAGATCGGCCTCACATCAGTGAAACCGACCAGGTTGTAAACTGTGTCATAGTGACCGTATTTAAATACCCATGCTGGAGAGGGTAAACATTAATTGCCGGATCGCCTGTGTCAGGGCCGGGTGGTCTTCACTGAAGCGAATGGCCTCCTGCTCCAGCTGATCGTTGTAGCCCTGAATGGGAATCTCTCCTTCTGCCTGGGCAACGGCAATGTTGATCTCTTCGGTTATCTGTTTTAAGGCTCCTGCTGTGCATTCATCGACGGGTGAGTTTTCAAGAATATCATGAAGGCTCTGGATATTGAGTTGCAGCTCTTCTGACATACTATGCTCCTTCCACTGTGCGGCCAGTCTTTATGATACTACTACAGTGTATGTGAAAGTGAGATGCTTTAACTGTGACTTGAGCCGTGGGACAATAGTCTCCCCGGGGAATGACAGGCAAACACTGTCTGTTACCCCGACAAAGCTTCTGGCTCAGTTGAATAATAAATATCCGTATGATGTTGGCGCGTATTGTGCGTTCCATTTTTCATCACCGGCGTTAATAAGGGATGCGCTATGAAGTACAGGCACCGCTGGATCAGTGGCGACCGTATTGACCTTCCTGTTGGGAAGGTGGTTTGTGTAGGACGGAATTATGCGGCACATGTTCAGGAACTGAATAATCCCCTGCCGGATGATCCGGTCCTGTTTATTAAACCCCGTACGGCCATGGTTAACCTTGAGCAGCCTGTGAAATTACCCCGTAATCGTGGGGCGGTCCATCACGAGACAGAAGTGAGCCTGCTGATCAGGGAGCCTCTGACCGATGCCAGTGAGCATGAGGCTAACCAGGCGATCATGGCTATTGGTCTGGGACTGGATTTGACACTGCGAGATCTGCAGGAACGGCAAAAGTCAAAAGGGTTGCCCTGGGAAGTTGCCAAAGCCTTTGATAACAGCTGCCCGTTATCCGGGTTTGTGGCTGTCGAGCATATTAAAGATCCTGCCAATCTGGGGTTTTCTCTGTCGGTCAATGGAGAGCCAAGGCAGAAGGGGACAACGGCGCATATGTTGACCTCCATTCCCGGGCTGTTGAGCTATATCAGCAGGCATTTCACCTTACTCCCCGGAGATATCGTGCTGACCGGAACGCCGGAAGGTGTTGGGCCTCTGCAATCGGGGGATGATGTAGAGCTGTCCATGAATGGGATTTTTTCGACCCGGACGCGGTGTCTCTGAAGACACGTGTTACGAGCCATTCACTCTCAGAGTGGGCTGAGAGGATCAGAGGCTCCTGATCCTCTTCAATATTCTAGAAGTTCCTGACCCGCTGGGTCCGTCCACCCCGATCAATGGCAACAAACACCATGGTTGTTTCTGTCAGTTTCTCCCAGCCATGGTGGTTTTCTATCCAGCCTTCAACGACCACCTTAATCGAGGTTTTGCCGATTTCTGTCACCCGGGTAAAGAACCCGATCAGGTCACCGGCCTGAACTGGCCTGAGAAAGCTCATACTGCCAATACTGACCGTGACCACCCTGGCACCATTGGAGGCCTTGCGGGCGCATACTTCCCCGGCCTGATCCAGGTGCATGGCTACCCAGCCAGCAAATACATCACCACTGCTATTGACGGAACGATGATCCGCCAGGACTTTCAAGGTCATTTCCCCTTGAGGAGCAGGGACGCTGTCGAGATTTTCATGTCTGGCACTCATGGAAGGCTCCAAACTATTTTTATTGTTTTGTTCAGTTAATTTGATTTTGCGGGTATTCTATCTTTTTTACTATCTATTTCATATTAAAAGTCTTTTTGGCCGTCCTGTAGAGAAAATAGCTTCACATTACTAAGCAATTTTATGCTGTACTCTGACAGCCTGCTGACTGATTATTGAACATTGAATATTGGGTTTGGCTGATTCTCTGTTCTTGGTGCTAAATAACTGTTTGTTATCTACGAGATAATTGGTTGTTAATATTTGGCGATATTGGTTTTTTACAATTTATTGAAAATAGATTCATATGAAACTCTTATGTAAATATCCTGCAGCCTGTATAAGTTTTAATGATGTGGTCGGGAGTCTGCTATGAAAATAGAGAGAAATGATACTGGCTTTTTATCATATGATGATGGTCGTCCCGGCCGGGAAAGTCACAGTAAAAGCGTCAAAGATAAAAGTTTTTCAGGTATGTCCGTTTCAGAAAGTAATGAAGTAGTTAACCATCTTCCTGAGGCGGAAAAATTAAATGATTATCATGAGGAAAATTTATCGGATCGTTCAAGCCAGTGGCGTGTTTCAATAGCTTCTATTGACTCCGGTTATATTTCGAATGCTGGAGAAAATGACGATGAATCTTTGCATGAAAATAAAAGGCTGAACCCGAATAAGGCTGCTATTTCTGTCCTGGAACGTATTGAGTCCTTTAAAGAAAATGCTGGTCATAAAAAAATAACAGAATTAAAAAGCTCTCCCATCCCCGAAGATGATTATGAAGTTTCAGTGGCCGAGTTGGTTGATAAGTATGAAAAACATCATTCTACTCCTGAAGCTGACAGGGGAAAATCTCACTCAGAAGATAAAGTTAAGGTACCAGCCGGATCTCCTTTTAATAGAGGCCGGTGGACACGTAAAGCGATACGAAATAAAAATCATAAGATCGATTTACCCTCAACCAAATTAAGTCAGGAACTCTGCTCTGAACCGATAAAAGCAGAGGAAAAAATTCAACGTCAGTTAGCGCAATTATTTTCCTTCAGAGCTGCTCTGAGTGATCGGGCAACACGATTCCATGAAGTTGAGCCCTACCAAAATGGTGCCCTTGACCCGGGCTTTGTCATGAGGGCTGTCACAGATATACAGTCTTTTGTCAGGCTGTCTGAACCGTACAATTTGATTAGAGACGTGAATATGGATCTGGAGCAGGTTCCGGATGTTATGAAACTGGTTCTGGGGGAAGATAGATATACAACCCTGAGAGGAGAGGCCCTGCGAGATGCCATTTGGCCTGCTGTTGCAGAAAGCTTCTGGAAATTTCTTGATGAGTGTGGCTCTCTGGAAAGCACGGCAAAGCATATGCCTGAGTTTCAGAAGTGTGAGCACTATTTTCCATTAGCGTGTACCAGGGCTGTTGCTAAATTCAATCTGGCATTTGGGATTGCTGAAAAGCGTTTTCAAAAGTATTACCTGAAAAGCACGCTTACCGAAAACGAAAAGGGTGAAGTCCTTCAGCTTGTTAAAATGGCTGAACAGTTACAGAGTAAGTTCTCAGAGTTTTATTGTCATTATAAACAGCTTCCTGATAGCTCTGTTAAGGTCGTTTTGAAAACAATGCTCGGTGATGTTCTGGTGGATGATGGTGATACTAAAAGCAGGAAATTAATTAGAATGCACCAGGGCATTTTGAAATTGCTAACAATAGCAGATCCTTCCTTTCAGCTTGACCCTGAACAGTTATTACGTGTCAGAGTCAGCTTTGGTCAATGGGATTTGGATTTTTCAGTAGAAAAGGCATTTTCAGAACTTCGCTCAGGCATGAAGGAAAAGGACCCACTGATATTCTATCGAGATTTGGCCAGTCAGATTGTAAATAATGTTAAGGGCAGAGAAGGATTTCCCGAATCCAGTGAACAGGCTGTATTGCCTTCGGATACCATAATAACGTCAGATTCCCAGCGGGAAAAACTGAGAAATTTTTACAGACAGTTTATGATTGACTTGTATGATCAGATAGATCCAATTCTGGAAACCCTGGCTAATGATGAGCTTAAAACAATTCATCAAACAACCTTTGACTATATCTGGCGTGGAATTGAACCAGACTTGTTACCGTCTGTAACCTCAAAAGACAGCAGTCGTTTTCTCAGGCTTAAGTCCAAAAAGCAAAAGCTCAAAGAAGAGCGGCAAAAAATGCTGGAAGTGGCGAGAACAGAGTTTGCCGGAGTTGCTCACTTCATGGAAGTTAAAATTGCCTATATGCAGGCTGAAAAGCAAAATCCATCCAGTTAAAGATTTCTCAACGGTAAAAACAGGCAATTCCTGAACCATTGAACTATCTTTGAACAGTTATCGTTAGCGAGCCATTTAGAGGTGCATATCATGGCATCATCCTGGGTACTGGTTGCTGATAACAGCCAAGCCAAGGTCTATCGTTTTGACCGACACCAGAAAGAGCTTGATCTGGTTGATCATATTGATCATGAAGAAGGCAGATGGAAACGGCATGAGTTCGTGACGGCAGGTCCCGGCCATTCAGTCACTTCATCCACTGGCGGTAGTGTCCGTAGTCTGGGTACGGATAACTCGCCCAAAGAGCATGAGTCGGTCAACTTTGCCCATATGCTGGCCAGGTCTATCAATCATGCCCATGATCAGCACCAGTTTGAGACCCTGCGTATTTGTGCTCCCCCAAAACTATTGGGTGAAATACTGCCTGTGGTCGATAAACATGTGCCGTTGGGAGATCACATCAATAAAGATCTGGTGCACGAGAGCCCGGAGCAGTTACTTGAGCGCCTTACTGAGCTTCATTAAAATCAGTCATCAGCAGACACATTCAGCGTTTTTCCTTCCATCATTTGATCTGGATCATGTTTTTGTCGTTTATTAAGGCTGTTTTTCCCATCGGGATTTGATCCTGATCATTTATCTTCCCTGCCCGCAAAAAACAGCCATCCGCACCCTGATTTTATTGATGTACGTCACTTTTTAATGATGGGTGCTCGCTGACGCATATCAAGCCGGTCTCGTGCTCGTTTGGGTAGCCTTGTTGCGCTAACTCATTCAAACCCGAGGCACAGGCTCCTCATGCTTCTTAAAACCAAACTGTTTGGAAAGGTCTACAGCTTTTCCAGCATTAAAGAAGTACTCGCCAAGGCCAACGAAAAACGTTCTGGCGACGTACTGGCGGGCATAGCCGCCGAATCAATCACTGAAATGATCGCTGCGGTTGCCAAGTTGATGACCAACGTCGATCTGATTTATGCGGCCAGCAAGATCGAAGTACTGGCCACCTGTAATACGACCATCGGTCGTCATGGCACTCTGGCAGCCCGTCTCCAGCCAAACCACACCACGGACAACGTCGACGGTATCCGTATCTCTACCCTGGAAGGTCTTTCCTACGGTATGGGGGACGCGGTTATCGGTCTGAATCCGGTGGATGACACCACTGACAGTATCTACCGCTGTCTGCACCAGTTTGAAGAGATCAAGCAGAAGTTTGAGATCCCAACCCAGAACTGTGTACTGGCACATGTACTGTCCCAGATGGAAGCGGTTGAGCGTGGTGCACCTGCGGGCATGATTTTCCAGTCCATCGCCGGTTCCCAGAAAGGCAACGAAGCAGCCAAAACACCCGCGCGTCTGGGGATTGGCAAGGCAGGCCCCCGTTACGAGACGGAAACCATGCTGCGTTTTCGCGCTGACCATGCGGTGGCCATCGACTCGGTCTTCAACGAAGTGGCTGAAGCGTTCATTACTGAAACCGGTCTGATCGCTGTCTCTTCCAAGTGTGATGACAAGGACATGTACGTTACCCGTCCTGACCTTGGCCGCATGATCAGTGATGAAGGCGTTGCCAAAATTCAGTCTGAGTGCCGCAAAGGTGCGGACGTTCAGATCGTCATTGCTGATGGTCTGTCTTCCAGCGCGATTACCGCCAACCTGAAAAACATCCTGCCTGCGTTGCAGCAGGGCTTGGAAGGTTATGGCCTGAGCGTAGGCGACCCTGTCTTCATCAAGTTTGGCCGTGTCGGTGCCATGGATCACCTGACTGATCTGGTCAACAGCAAAGTGACGGTGATGCTGGTCGGTGAACGACCAGGGTTGGCTACCGGTGAGTCCATGGGTGCCTATATCACCTATGAAGGCAAGGTGGGCATGGCCGAAGCCGGCCGTACTGTTATCTCCAATATCCATCGTCGCGGGACCCCGGCTGCAGAAGCGGGAGCGCACATTGCCAACATCGTCAAGAAGATGTTTGAGCAGAAGTGCAGCGGTGTTGGTTTCCGTTTCTGATCTTTGGGAATAGAGGAGTAGAGCAATGAAAGGTGATCGTCTGGGTGCCAGTGTACTGGCGGTGAAAATGATCCCTAATGTTGATGCCAGAATGGCAGATAAAGCTGGGCATGCCAGAGGGCTGGAAGAGCCTGGGCATCCTGACAGCTGATGCGGATGACGTGACCTACTGCGCACTGGATGAAGCGTGCAAGAACGCGGAAGTGTCTGTGGTGATGGGCAAGAGCTTCTTCGGCGGCGCGGCCAATGCCAACTCCAAACTGGCCGGTGAAGTGATCGGCATGCTGGCGGGTCCAAGCCCGGCTGAAGTGCGCAGCGGCGTGTGACGCCTTTGCTGACGCTGTACGGTTTGTTGCAGAGAATCCCAAGCATTTCTGATTAGCCTGAGAGGGGCTGGCGATGAGAACACAAGAGGCGGCAGGCTTTATTGAAACCGTTGGCTTCCTCCCGGCGGTAGAGGCGGCGGATGTCTGTTTGAAAACCGCCAATGTCAGCCTGGTTGCAAAACACAATTCCGGTGGTGGTCTGGTGACCGTCATCATCCGTGGTGACGTTGGTGCTGTGAAAGCAGCAGTAGAAGCGGGAACCATGGCTGCCGATCGCCTTGGCAGAGTGGTATCCACCCATGTGATTGCCAGACCGGCCACGGAGCTGGATGTGCTGCTCAGTAGTACGATCAGAGAACCTGCTCCCGCTGCGGCAGCCCGGCCAGAGGCTGTGGTGCCAGCAGAAGCGGTAGTGACAGTTGGCTCTGATCCTGAGTCTTCATCCATTGCGGCTCTTAATGGGCAAATGACGCTGGATGAACTGAAGGCTCACAGAACAGTAGAGTTAAGAAACATGGCACGACAGCTGCCGGATTTCCCAATGAGCAAACAGGACATCAAGTTTGCCAGGAAAGACGCGCTGATTCAGGCCATGATCGAATATCACAGAAGGTAAAGTAAGTTGGAACTGCTTGATAAAGACCTCGCTTCCATCCAGGAAGTAAGAAATCTGATCCGCCGGGCCAAAGAAGCCCAGAAAGTACTGGCTGACTACAGCTTAATCCGGCCAATGCCGATTGTGAGACTCCGCTGTGAATACCCTCGTGAATGAAGAACTCCTGAAGCAAATTGTTGATCAGGTGATTGTTGAATGCGCTGCGCAAACCCTGTCCTCTACCGAGGCTGAGTGCGGCAACAAAGAGATCCCCATTGAGGCGTCTGCCCGCCACGTACACCTTTGTCAGAAGGATGTTGAGGCCCTTTTCGGAGCCGGCCATCAGTTGACACCGGTGCGTGAACTTTCCCAGCCAGGTCAGTTCCTGTGTGAAGAGCGGGTAACAGTGATTGGCCCCAAAGGCACTTTTGAGAAAGTGGCGGTACTGGGCCCGGCGCGACCAGAAAGTCAGGTAGAAATCTCCCGTACGGATGCCCGTCAACTGGGTGTCAATGCACCGCTGAAAGAGTCCGGTGATATTGCTGGCAGCCCCGGTATTTTCCTTTATTCCTCGGTTGACAATAAGCAGGGTATGGTTCAGCTCCACAAGGGTGTCATTAGTGCCCGTAACCATATCCATATGACCACTGCCGATGCCCTGCGACTGGGGGGTGAAGGACAAGCAGGAAGTAGATGTTCGGGTCGAAACCGATCGTCTGATGACTTTCCATCGGGTTCTGGTCCGGGTAAACGACAGTTTTTCCCTGGCAATGCATATTGATTTTGATGAAGCCAATGCGGTTGGCCTGTCGGCCAATGCAAAAGGCGAACTGATCGCCTGTTAATTTTAACAAGCGCTGCCCACCTCCCGCGGCCCGAAAACGCCAGAAACGTTGTTTTTACCGGGTGCGGGCAGCGGTTCCAACGTGATTTACGACGATGTCTGAATTCAATCCTGAGCGCATCAGCCAATTGATCCGGCAAGTGGAAAACAGTCTGACCCACACCGCACAGGTTACCGATGCTGACAAGCTGGTGGTGGGGGTCGACCTTGGTACTGCCTACATCGTGCTGGTGGTGCTGAACCATCAGGGCGAGCCGGTTGCCACGGAAATGCAGTTTGCCCAGGTGTTGAAGGATGGGCTGGTGGTTGATTACATCGGTGCGCTGACTATTGTCCGTCAGCTCAGGGAAAAGCTGGAGGCGCGTCTGCAGGTATCCCTGGAAAAAGCCGCCATTGCCATGCCTTCCAATACCCCGGAATCGGTGTGCAAAACCCATCGTTATGTGGTGATGGATAAAGTCAGTGTGTCGCTTCGTCAACATATTGGTGCCAGCAGCCAGCCGGTGGTGAGTGTTGGTGACCGGGTGGTTAAAGGGCAGTTAATCGGTGCAGCACCTGAAGGGCAGTTAGGCTCGATGATTCATGCCAGCATGGATGGACAGGTTGTTGAAGTGAATGAACGACAGGTGGTTATTGTCCGGGGATAAGAGGGATAAAAAGGATAAACAACATGAGTAAAGCATTAAGAGTTTTTCCAGAAGCTGCTTTAAAACGCGCTTTCACTTGATACAGTTTTAATCAAGAGCAAGGCCTATTTGCCTATGGTAAGCTTTTTACTATCTTGAAACATTGAGGCCTCAAAAATGTCCCGCCAGTTTATTGATCAGATGCAGTATTCAGTAGACGTCAGTGACAAGCCAGTGAGAATTATCTCTCTGGTGCCATCGCTGACAGAGCTGTTGTTTGATCTTGGCCTGGAAGACCGGATTGTTGGAGTAACCCGCTACTGTGTTCATCCCGGGCGGGCACGCAAGGAAAAAACGATTATCGGTGGTCCCAAGACATTGGATTTTGCGGCGATAGATGCCTTGCAGCCGGATTTGATCCTCGGTAACAAGGAGGAGAACTACCGGGAGGGCATTGAGCGGCTGCAACAGCAATACCCAACCTGGGTCTGTGATATTCACAACCTGGATGATGCCCTGGCCATGATCACCTCCGTTGGTCAGCTGACCAACAAAGAACACAATGCCGATGAAATCGTCAAAGACATCAGGCGCAAAATGGCACGACTGGCTTCGGGAAAGACGCTGCGTGTGGCTTATTTTATCTGGAGGAAGCCCTATCGGGTTGCTGCCGGTAATACGTTTATCAATGAGATGCTGAAGCTTTGCGGGATGGAAAACGTCTTTGCTGATCTGGAGCGTTACCCGGAGATCACCATCGAACAGCTAAAAACAGCCGGGCCAGATATGCTGCTCTTGTCTTCAGAGCCCTATTCATTTAAAGACCGGCATTGTCAGGAATTTGCCGGGCTGGGTGTGACTGCCAGTACCCGGCTGGTGGATGGTGAGATGTTCTGCTGGACCGGCAGCCATTTGCGCCTGGCTGCTGATTACTTCATGGCCCTGAACGAAGAACTTAGTGCTAAATCCGGGGAATAATGTTCTCTCCCAGGTCTCGCTGATCCTGCCATGTATGAACGGTATTCATGATAAATTTTATCTGATCCGCTGATTGAACAAAGGCGGGTCCCCGGTCTTTTCTTCCTTGCTGAATAGTCTTGAATACTGCCTGATCCAGTTCCTTCTTATTTTGATATTTTCCGGAGAGTATGTCCCGGTAGATTTCATTTAACACAATAAGCGTTCCGGTTCTGCCAACGCCTGCCATGCAATGCACCATTGTGTTGCCTGAATAGTCTTTCCCGACCTGATGAGTGCGCAGTGCTTCTACAAACCTGAGCAGAGAGTCTTGACCGTTTGTTTCATTAGGTACTCCGTGATCCGGCCAGCCAGTATAATGATATCTTCGTATAACGCGGGTTTTGCCAGTAAGGGGATCAGTCACCGCATATTTTATTTTTGAATACCCATCTTCTTGTTGTTTTGCCTTGTATCTCACTTTAATCCCATTATCAAAGACGATTTCACGGTCGACTTTGCCATCGACTTTGCCATTGACTTTGCCGTCGTCTTCGAGTTTTTCTCCGGTTGGGTAATACGAAGCAATAGGTCCTCCTTTATTTACCTCGAACTTCTCATTATCTCTGGTCAGATCACAAATTACACTGCACCCCGAGTCAAGGGCTGCTCGCCAGATATCGCCTCCAGACATTTGTGCTTTAGTTCGAGGTGCCTGAATGGCGACATACCTGGCATTGGTCAACTCGATATTATTGGCGGGAATATGATTGCCATCAATTGTTAAGGCTGTTTTTTTCGGCAAAGGTACATTTCCTACTGTCTTATCGCTAAAGCCAAATCTACTCCATCGTCCATTGGTAATATGTTTACCTTTTATGGCCGCCAAACTCTCATCACGCATTTGAATATGTGCGCCTATATAATTTTCCTTGTTAATTAATTCAGTAACTTTTTCTGATAAAGGCGAAGTTGTTATTTCCCGGGGCAATTCCACATCATCGTACAGGGATTCCGTACTGCCATAAACACTGTTGTAGCCACTATCGAGACTGGTGGTTGACCCCCAGCCAGAATGCAATGTATTGGCTGAACTTCTTCGATTTCTAACGCTATCAACACTGGATGTTGCATCCTCGTCCGGTGGCTGAGTACTATTGCTATCATCGACGTGATTCATAAGGAGGTGAACATCGTTCTTGTCGACGAAGATTACATCAGGCGGCGATACTTTTTTATAGGCCTCAATGAGCCTTTTTGCTAAGGCTGGTGAGACTTTTCGATCCTTTAAACCCAGGGTTTTTACCGCTAAATCAGAACCTTCTACAGGTTTTTCCTTATTGGCTTCAGAAGAGTTGAGCCTTGGTTTTATAGAATTAAACTTAACTTCCTTACCATTGCTTTGGGCCACCAATACATATTCTTCAGAGTTTTCAATGGATGCTAATTGATTGATTTGATTGATTTGTGATGGGGTAAGCGAACCTAATCCGTTGCTGCTCATAATAATCTTCCGAGATCCTTAAATGATCTGAAAATTATAGCATCGTGCTGGTTAGTAAGTTTGACTGGAAAATGAACAGGGCCTCATGGAGACCCTGTTATTGATCAATAAATGTCACATCAAAGGGCATTGTTAAAGATCTGTTCAACTTCTGCCAGAGTTCCCTGCCTGGGGTTGGTTGCTGCACAGGTATCCGAGAGCTTCTCAGCAGATACCGGCAGGTTATAGGTCATAACATGGGGAAGCAGAATGGCATTGCAGATTCCGTGGGGCAGGCCATAGCGAACTCCCAGCTGGTGTGCCATGGCATGAACATAACCCAGACCGCTTTGATATGAGTCTGCTCATTAGTGATGATGCAGAACCGGGTCATTTCGGAAGCAGTACCCGCTGTGATGTTGATACAAATGACGTCCTTCTTGTCTTCAAGCGTGCGTTTCAGCTTTGCCTCAATGCTCTGCCCAAGCACTTTGCCAAAGCCTTCTTCGACAATCACAATCAGCGGCTGGGGTAGTTTAATCATCACGTCCATGCCCTGGATGATGATGTCAGCCAGCTCCTGAACGTACTGGGAATCCGGGTTTCTATGCCCTTTCAGCGCCAGGGCAACATGTTGCGCACCGGTTTCAAGGTCAAACCATGACAGTTTTTCCCGAATGGTTTTTGCCAGTTCAGCCCCGGGCAGGGCCTCATCCTTCAGTGAAAGTCTTAATGCCGGGACGTTTTTAATGGGAAAGACATCACGGGAAAAGTTGATGGTGCTGCCGCTGATATCAGTGGCATGGGAGCCGGCACCAATCACCGTTGCCCGAATGGTCTCCACCGCATCAAAAACAGAAAGCTGCTGAAACAGGGATGAACGACGGATGGCTTTGCCCAGCAGAACGCCTAAATCGCCGTATTGATAATCGGTGGTGGAAGGCTCCTGATCATAGATATGAACGGCAACGCCACCGGAGAAGCAGATCTGATCCAGGCGGTAGTTACGGTGCAGGTCACGGGTGCCCCGGCCGATCAGAAAGGCCAGATCATTGGTGGCCGGTTTGAGGCCCATTACTTCCTGGAGAATCTCAACCATTCGATCGACGATACGGTCAATCTGCTGTCGATTCAGCTGGTCGCCCACCTTCACCGGCATGCCCATGCGACGGGTCATTTCCCGCCATTTTTCAGAAATATAAGTGACTTCTGTGCCGCCTTTCTCGAATTTAATCAGTCGACCACCGATGTCCAGACAGGTGGTATCAATCACTTCACCCACCTCATAGGTGGCGATATTAGTGGTGCCACCGCCAATATCGAGATTGGCCACAATACTGTTCTGGTCAAAGGACTGTTTCGCGGCCCCGGCACCTTTACCGGAGATAATACTTTCCAGATCCGGACCGGCCGTGGCAACCACAAAGTCACCGGCCAGAAGGCTTAACGCATCGGCAACCTGTCGTGCATTTTCCTTGCGGGCTGTCTCGCCAGTGATGATGACGGCACCGGTATCTATATCCGCCGGATTGACGCCTGCATTGATGAATTCCTGCTCCATCAGCTGGCGAACCTTATCGGCATCGATCATGGTGGGTGACAGCAGCGGGGTGAAGTGAATCTGGCTGCGGTAAATGACCTGACGGTCAACGATTTCCACTTTTGGAATCATGGCACCCGGGGAGATGTTCTCCAGGAACATCCGGGTAAAGACCAGCTGGGTGGTTGAGGTGCCAATATCAATGCCGGCACTGAGAATTTCTTCGCGCATGGCTGTTCCGGTTCAGAGGCATTATGCGCAGGCCGGTTTCCGAAGAAAGCCGCCCGCAGAGACTGCAAAGCTTGATGGGGCAGGCAGGCTTGTGCAGAAGCCGACCTGCATCGGGGATTAAGCGTGTTTCGCTTTCAGGCTAGCCTGTGGCTCAGCCATGTTTTTGGTCACCAGAATGGCGATGATCACCGCAGTAACACCACCAACCAGCTTGCCAACGATCATGGCCGAGATCATTTCGCTGTTCACGGCAGCGGTGTAACCCAGGTGATCACCCAGGGTGAAAGAGGCACTGACGGCGAAAGCAACGTTAATGATTTTACCGCGGTTATCCATATCTTTCATGATGTTGAACATGGCGATACTGTTCGCCAGGGTCGCTACCAGACCAGCAGCCGCAGTTTCGCCCATGCCCATGGAACGGCCAACGGCCATCAGCGGTTTGTTGAACGGGTGGTAATAAAGTGCACCAGGGGGAAGGCGCCCGCCAGAACCATGGCAATGTGACCAACGGTGGCAACACCATCAGAGAATGGTGCCATACCCGGAATAACGACAAAACCGGTCAGGGCTTCAATCACTGCGGCAGCCAGGGCGGCAGTGATCAGAATAACCACACCCTTACCGAAGACTTCAAAACTGCGATTGCTTTTGATTCTGAAATAGCTCCCGGAAGTTGGAGAAAGCAGGTTATTTCCAGGCGGCGTATCAGTGTGCGAAGGCTATCAGTGGCGGGACGGCATACTTATGACCTGACGCAAGTCAGTCTCACTCAATTCATTGACGTTAATCAATAAAATTGAGCGGTATAAAAATCACGGCTGATATCAACAGAAAGCGTCTGTGTTACTGCTCCGGGCAATGAAAGTGCCACATTGTCAACGTGCAATGCCTGACAGTCGTCGTCATTTTTCCAATGGCCTTATGCCCCTGAACTGAAAAAAATTCTCTGGGCAGGAACTTTTGTCGAGTTAACTGATCTATAACTCAGATACTGGATGGTCAGACAAGTAATAGAGGATGGCTAAACCACCATAGAGTACTACTAATCCATTGCCGCATACATTCAATCCTTGTGTCGATATGACCGGAGTTACCATGCAACCAATAGCGTCAGGCAGTGCAGCCACAAGCAGAACAGCAACCGATGAACGACAGTTCTCTGATGATCTGAAGCCACCGCATAAATCGGTGGCTGCATACAACAAACAAATCTCAGAAATCCCGGAACTGGAGCTGGTCGAATCCCTGGGGCAGCTGAAACTGGATTCACCACCCGACGCAACGCTAACCACCACTATTGATGAGCGCAGAATCGGGCTGAATATTTCCACGATGCCGCAGCCATCAGACGCTGGTTTGGACGGTGCATTGCAACAGCATGACCAATCGAATTCACCTCACGATAACAATACGTACGATAATAAGACATACGATAATACGACATACGATAATACGACATACGATAACAAGAGTAGTACCGAGCCTGAATCAGCAGATAAGGCCACGGTGCCAGCAGGTGCTGTTCCGGCAAACAGTGTTAATTCACTTGCCTCACTCAACAGGCCATCAACGAACGTCTCAGACACCGAATCATCATCGGACAATTCAGACACCGAATCATCGACGGACGATTCAGACACCGAATCCGCCTCCCAAAAAGCATCGACAGCACGGGTTTCCGGCGCTACTGCAAATAGCGACACGATAGTACCTTTTAATAAGTCACAGGGCGCGGCCCTTATTAACAATCAATCGGGGGAAATGGACGCAAAGAAGGCGGACATTTTCCATTGTCAGACCAATTATCTGCAACTCAAACAGGTGATCAGCTTCGGTCGTTATGCCTGTGCAGCCAGTTTTAGCCCTTCGAGTAAGCATCTGGTTATCGATGCTTTAGACAGTGAGGACGATCGTATTCTGGGCATCTGGCGACAAACTGCGGATGGCAACTGGTCCCAGAGCGGGAAGTTCAGGGAGCATAACTTCCATTTCGAATTCAACCGGTCGGAAAATACATTACTGCGTACCAGCTCCGAAGGCATAGTCACGGTGAGTAAGCTGAACAGCAATGGCTTTTGGCAGGAGGAGGTGGTACTTGAGCACGGCCCCTGCGGTAGAGGCGAAAACCATGTGGCGGTGATCGCAGGCTTTAGCCCCCGACAGGACAAGATTATGACTTACAATTTTCGGGCCGGCAAAATCCGTGTACTTCCGGCGGATAGCAACGGTCAGTGGACTCCGCTAACCCAGACTCAAGAGATCCGTCACCGTCGGCAATGGGGGCCACAGCAGCCACCTTTCAAAGCCACGGACCATAATTTACTGACTTACCGGGGTGCAACAGCGACCATCTGGGCATTTAATGACGACAGCAACTGCATGGAGGTGCAAAAGGTCATTGAGTGCAGTAAGTGGATTTGGGGTGCCCACATGAGTGATGATGAGCAGTATGCTGTGATCTTCGGTGTGGACCAGGCCATCTTTCTGGGGTGTGATGGCGATGGCGAATGGTCGCAAATCGGGGAGGTTTGTCATCCTAAAAGTTATTCAAAGGCCAGTAACGAACCTATCATAGGCTTTATTCACAAAGCATCCTTCAATGCCTCCAGACAATATGCACTGAGTGTTGATTCAAATCATATCGCGATTATCTCTGGTTATGACGAAAACGGTTCATGGGAAGTAAAAACTGAAATTCAGGATTGTTCAGATGCCCGATTCAGTGCCTCCGGGCGCAAATTACTGGCCCAACTCTACAAACCTCTGTCTTGCAACAAGACTGATGACCCGCTGGATCAAGGTCAGCCCCCTGATGAGCACAGCGACGATTGTTGCGAGGGCTTCATACGACGGACCTATAAAGGCTTTAAACTCTGGGACTGCAGCAGTAATGGTGGTCGGCTGGATAAAGTTCAAACCTGTGAGCACAGCGGCAGTAAAACAGTCATCTTCAGCCCGTCAGAGAATTTTCTTCTGAGCTACGGTGTTGAATCGAATTTTGCCTGTATTTGGGGGTATGACGAGGAAGGTAATCTGGTTGAGAAGGCAAAGGCATTTCACCGGGGGGGGGTCCACTATGCGGCTTTCAACGCTCAGGAGGACAGTGTGCTGACCAGGGGTAATGGCCAGGAGGTAAAAATTCAGGGCCTGGACAGCCAGGGCAAATGGCAGGAACAGTTGGTGGTTAAACATCAAAGACAGATTCTCGATGGCTTTTTTTCCGATTCAGGGCACCTTGCCTATACCGTTGGCCTGGACGGAACCGCGTGTATCCTGGGTCGCGACAACAATGGCCAGTGGATGAAACAGGCGATGATAGACCTGGCTGATGGCTACTCCATTGGAGGTGCCCAGTTTAATGGATTGGATGACCATTTTCTGATCTATGGCAAAAAAATAAACAAAAAAGACAAACACCAGCCAGGCCTTGTGCAACTATGGGGGCTGGATAGTGATGGTAAATGGGTAGAAAAAGAGCAGATAAAACTGGATTACCCCGTGAAAAATGCCGAATTTAGCCCTGATAGCGATCATTTATTGATCAGTTGTAACGATGATCGACGGGGATATTTTCGTTCAAAAAATGGTACGGTGTTACTCTGGAAAATTCCTGCCAGCCCGGGGGTGGAAACAGCTCACACTTGAGGTGTTACTGAAGTTGACGTTTCGTTGCGAGCACGCAACGAAACGTCAACAGGCCCTGGGAATGAGGGCTGAATATTTTCCTTTTTTGCAAAGAGGTAACGGCAAATAAATTTTTATCGTGTTGTTATTCAAATCGTCCATGCTGATCTCTGTTGTCAATCCAGCCCATCTGCCCATGTCGTATCACGCATACGGGGATCGTCGACCCGTTGGCCAAAGCAGTTGTAATATTTTCTTGTTTCAGTTTCGGACTGCGAGTCCCGAAAATGTTTGGCGCTGATCGTCATTTTTTCAGTGGCTTCATAACTCTGAACCAAAAAATACCTCAGTGAGAGGAACTTTTGCCAAATTGACTGATCTATTGATCAGTTACTGAATGGTCCGACCAGCAATGGCGGACGATTTACTCAATCACAGGATGCTACCGGTTCATGGCGGTGTAAATTCAATCCCTGTGCCAATATGATCGGAGTTATCATGGGACCAATAGCGCAAAAATGTCTGAACGCTTGCTTTGCGGGCGGTTCTAAAGCCTTGAAAAGCCCGCAAGCACAAACAAAGGTGATTTCATTTGGTCGTGTGCTGAGCAGGGCAGCCGCAAGCAAAATCGAAACCGGTGAATGGCAGTTATTTAATAACCTGAAACCCCTTTTTGAATCAGTGGCTGCCTATAACAAATATGCTGCAAAAGTCTCTGAACCGGAGCAGCTCAAATCCCTGGAACGGTTGAAACGGAATGCACCACCCGAGTTGTCGATCATCACTGCTATCGGTCAGCGTAAGCTGGAAATTATCGGGCTTAAGATTTCCATGATGCCATCGTCAGACGCTGGTCTGGGAGATGCATCACATCAGCATGAACAGTACACTGGCTCCGCAGCCATTAATGATGGGCAGTTACAGGATATTGCTCTGAATAACACGCATGCGGGCAATATTGATCCAGCGAAGGCTGACATTTTCCAATGCCAGGAAAATTATCTGGAATTTCGACTGGCGGCCTGCTTCGATCACCATATTATCGAAGCCAGCTTCAGCCCAATGAGTAAGAACCTGCTTATACGTGGTTGCAACGATGGGGGCGATTTCAGGCTGAAGATCTGGCGACAAGGTGCGGATGGCAACTGGTTGCAAAAAGGGGATGTTGAAGACTCTGCTTCTATCTATCGCTACGAGCTCAACAGGTCTGAAAATACGCTTCTGAGCAGCAGCTACGATGGCAATGTCAAGGTAAGTACGCTGAACAGCGATGGCCGTTGGGAGGAGGCGGTGGTGCTTGGGCTTACCCCCTATGATGAAGACTATCCACGGATGGATGCAGGCTTCAGCCCCGGGCAGAACAAAATTATGTCCTACGACCCACAGAACGGCAAAATCAACGTATTGCGCCAGGATAGCAACGGCCGGTGGACTCCGCTAACCCAGACTAAAGAGATCATTCACTATAAGCATACCGGACCACAGCAACCACCTTTTAAGGCCACAAACGACTATTTCCTGACTTACCAGGGCTCAAAAGTGACCATCTGGGCCTGTAATGATGAGAGCAACTGCCTGGAGGAGAAAAAGGTCTTTGAGTGCGGTGGGAACATTGCCAGTGCCCAGCTGAGTGATGATGAGCAACACGCTGTGATCTTCACCTGGGGTAACCAGACCATCTTTCTGGGTTGTGATGTCGATGGGAACTGGTCACAGATCGGGGAAATCTGTCATCCTGCGACGATCATAACCGACGACAACCAACATATTACCAACCTGGTTTGCAGAGCCTTGTTCAATGCCACCGGGCACTATGCGCTGACCAAAGATATAGACAACACAGTTATAGTTTCTGGCTACAATGCTTATGGTGTCTGGGAAGGAAAAGCAGAAATTCGTTGTTGTTCAGATGCCAGATTCAGCCCATCCGGGGGTAAAATACTGGCCCGTTTTGAAAGCGGTGGCTCTTTTAAACTCCTGGACTGCAAAAGTCCTGATGATCGCCTGGATCAAGGTCAGACCTTTGTCCATCACGCCAGTCGTGAAGCGCTTTTTAGCCCCTCAGAGAATCTTCTTCTGAGCTATGGCTATAAATCGAATTTCGCCTGTATTTGGGGGGATGACGAGGAAGGTAACCTGGTTGAGAAAGCCAGGGTGTATCACCTGGCGGGGATTGACTATGCTGCCTTCAACGCTCGGGAGGACAGCGTGCTGACCCGCGGTTGTGATTGGACCGTAAAAATTCATGGCCTTGACAGCCAGGGCAAATGGCAGGAACGTTTGGCGTTTAAACATCTGCTGGAAATTCGTGAAGCCCGGTTTTCTACTTCAGGGCGCTTTGCCTATACCTTTAGCCAGGACACCACTGCTGCCATCCTGGGGTGCGATGACAATGGCAAGTGGACGACACTGGCCGTGACAGAACCTGGTGCCTATGGTATCCATGGTGCCCATTTCAATGCACTGGAAAACCATTTTCTGACCTATGGCAACAAAATAAACCGGAAAGACACAGACCAGTCTGGCCTTGTGCAACTCTGGGGCATCGGTGATGATGGCAAATGGATAAAAAAAGAGGAGGTAATAGTGGATTTTCCCATTAAACAGGCCAAATTCAGCCCTGATAGTGAACATTTAGTGATTTATTGCAACGATGTTCGGCAAGAGCCTTTCCATTCAGAAGCTGGCATTGCGTTACTCTGGAAAATTCCTGCCAACAACAGGGAGTGAGCAGCCCGCGACTGGATAGAAAAGCAATATTGAAATACCCATGGTTACCACTGCATAACAACTTGAGTGAATGACAGATCAGGGAGTATGTAAAACGACGAAAGATCAGTGGTGGGACTCGCAGCTTAGGATTTGTCTCGGAATAATTTCCTCTTTTTGCCACGGAGACACGGAGAAAAGAAAAAAATCTTTTCCTCTGTGACTCCGCGTCTCCGTGGCAAGGTTTTCTCCTCACCAGGCAAATTGGAAATGTGGAAGTTATTTTCAGACAACTCCTTACCAGCGCTGTCGGGACACATTCGTGAGCCTGAAGAAAACGTGTCGGCCGCATGGCCTGTCATTCTCAAAATACCTGAAAGCCAAAATTTCAGGGTCCTGTCTTATTCCGAAGTTTTCACAACTGGTACGTGAGAAATTAACTCACCTCACAGCCAAATTTACCTACTCTTTTTGAGCAGTTCCCCGACGACCAATAGAGGATGATTTAAACAACCATAAGGATACTACTGGTCCATGGCGGTATAAATTTAATCCCTGTGTCAATATGACTGGAGTTATCATGCAACCAATAGCACAAAAATACCTGAACATTTGCTTTTCAGGTAGCACCCAATCCTTGTGCAGTCTGCAAGCAAGAAAACAGGTGATTTCATTTGGTCGTGTACTAAGCAGAGCAGCCGCAAGCAGAATCGAAACCGGTGAATGGCAGTTATTTAACCATCTGAAACCACTGTGTAAGTCCCTGGCTGCCTATAACAAAAATGCCTCAAAAGTCCCTGAACCGGTTCAGATTGAATGGCTGAAACGGTTGAAACTGAATTCACCACCCGAAGCGACGATCATCACCGCTATCGGTCAGCGTAAGCTGGAAATTATCGGGCTGAATATTTCCATGATGCAGCAGTCGTCAGAAGTGGGTCAGGTCGATGTATTGCAACAGCGTGAACGGCGGAATATACCGTGCGATAACCACTTCGAGCCTGCATCGGCAAATAAGGCCATGGTGACAGCTGATGCTATTTCAGCTAGTGGCAATACACTGACATCAATGAACAGTCCATCAACCGACGACTCAGACACCGAATCTGCCTTCCAGACAACGTTAGTAGTAGAGGCTCACGGCAATCCTGCAAATATCGCTGCGCTAGTTAATGACTTGCAGTTACATGATGTTGCCCTGAAAATCAGGCAACCATGCTTCATTGACCCAATGAAAGCGGATACTTTCCAATGCCAGACCAATTATCTGAAACTTAAACTGCTAGTCAGCCTTGATGAATGTATTCTTGATGTCCGCTTCGGCCCAACGGGAAAGAACCTGGTTATTATGGGTTGCGACGATTATGACGATTCCAGTCTGGGCATCTGGCAACAAGGTGCGGATGGCAACTGGTTGCAAAAAGGTTTGGTCGAGGATTATAGAAAGATCTTTCGTTGCCAGCTTAACCGGTTGGAAAATACACTCCTGAGCAGCAGCGACAATGGCATTGTCACGGTGAATACACTGAACAGCGATGGCCGTTGGGTGTTGGCGGAAGTGCTTGAGCATACCCCCACTCATAAAAACTATCCGAAGGTGCAGGTAGCCTTCAGCCCCTTGCAGGACAAGATTATGTCCTGGGATCCACAGACCGGAAAAATCAACGTATTGCGGGAAGATAGCAACGGCCGGTGGACCCCGCTAACCCAGACTAAAGAGATCTGTCACTTTCAGCAATGTGGGCCACAGCAACCGCTCTTCAAGGCCACGAACAATTATTTACTGACTTACCAGGGCACAACAGCGACCATCTGGAACTGTAGTAATGAAAGCAACTGTCTGGTGGAAAAAAAGGTCATTGAGTGCAACAGGAATATTTTAAGTGCCCAGCTCAGTGATGATGAGCAGCATGCCTTGATCTTGACAGAGGGGCCCCAGGTCGTTTTTCAGGGTTGCGATCTCGATGGCAATTGGTCGCAGATCGGGGAGATCTGTCATCCTGAATCGAGGTTAAATCGCCTCAACAACCGTATCACCAACGTTATTTGCAATGCGTCCTTCAATGCCTCCGGCCAATATGCACTGACTCTTGATGCAGACGATAAAGCCATAATTTCTGGTTATGATGATGACGGTGTCTGGGGAGTAAAAACTGAAATTCAGGGTTGTGCAAAGGCTGAGTTCAGCCCCTCCGGGCGTAAATTACTGGCCCGTCTCTTTCAGAATAAAGGTCAGACTCTTGAGCACAGCGGCATTAGCGAAGCTATCTTCAGTCTGAGCTATGGCAACTTTCAACTGTGGAACTGCAACAGTACTGGTGGTTGGCTGGATAAAGGTCAGACCCTTGAGCACAGTGGCTGTAGCGATGTTATCTTCAGTCCCTCCGAGAATCTTCTTCTGAGCTATGGCAATGAAACGAATTTCGCCTGCATTTGGGGGGATGACGAGGAAGGTAATCTGGTTGAGAAAGCAAAGGTAGGTCATCAGGGGGGGATTGACTATGCTGCCTTCAACACTCAGGAAGACAGTGTGCTGACCCGCAGTCGTGATCGGACCTTAAAAATTACGGCCCTCAACAGCCAGGGCAAATGGCAGGAACAGTTGGTGGTTCAAGATCAAAGCGACACCTGTGATGCCCGGTTTTCCCTTTCAGGGTACCTTGCCTATACCATTAGCCTGGATGAAACCGCCTGTATCCTGGGGCGCGACGATAGTGGTAAGTGGGTGAAACAGGCAGTGACGACCCCCGGTGCCTACTCCGTCGATGGTGCCCAGTTTAATGAGTTGGATAACCATTTTCTGATCTATGGCAACAAAACCAACCGGAAGGACAAACGCCAGCCAGGTCTTGTGCAACTCTGGGGCATTGATGATGATGGCAAATGGGCAGAAAAAGAGCAGATAAAACTGGATTATCCCGTTAAACTGGCTAAATTCAGCCCCGATAGCGATCATTTAGTGATCCAATGCCACGATAAACGACGGCAATTTAGCCTTGCAGAAGCCGCTATCGCGTTACTCTGGAAGATCCCTGCCAGCCCGGGTAAGGTGGGAAAGAATCAGGCCTGTAATACCATCGAACTTTCTAACTCTCTATTACTCTGACTCCTCATGGGAGTTAAAAAGCACGATTGGTATTTTCCTTATTTTGCCAAATTATCATTATAATGCCTTCCTGTTTCAGCAGATCCCCAGCCAGCAGTGAGATAATGGTTCTCTGACTGAGCAGGATCTCTTTGACACCCCAGTGAATCAACACCATTACATCCGCTTCAGAGATGGACTTCTGCCCCAGGAAGTCGTGAACCCGGATGGTGCTGGCGGTTTTTTGTGGCTCAACTTTACTGTCACGAATGATGTCTGAAAGCCCCATCCGGCTGCCAAGAATCGCACTTGAGGTGTTGCAAAATGGCTAGGAGCCTGAATAATTTCCTTTGTTTTGCCCCGGAGCGACAGGAGAAATGCTTTTTGCTTTTCTCCGTGCCTCTCTAAGTGGTTTAAGCTTAACCTGAGTTATTTACCCCTCTGGATGTTACTTACTGCTGATTAACCATTACGGCCTGATCCAGGCATCCTGCCAGTACTGGCTGCTGGCTGGCGCATAGGCCGGATTTGAACACCAGGCGGTGTAAGGCCATGGCTTACACTCGTACAGGGCATGATCACTGCCAACAACAATATCGCCCGCTGCATAGCTGGCATTGGCATCATACAGTGGATACTCACCCGGAGGTGGTGTTACGCCGCCGTCTACTTTAACCGTAAAGCCCGCCTCGTAGCTTGCTGTTTCACCATCTGCAGTGGTTCCGTTTACGTTCAGGGTATAACGGCCCGCTTCCGCATTACTGATGATCATGGTCAGATTACTGTTTTCGGTGACGGAAAGGCTGGTATTACTGACCACACTTCCGTTTGAGTCAGTGATAACTGCATTCAGGTTCATAGCTTCATTCACGGTAATCTGCAGCGACAGGCTTACCTGACCATCGACCGCTGTATATTCAGTAGTGACGCCGGAAACCGTGATTTCAGCGTCAGCATCAGGCTGACTGCCACCACAAGAACTGTCAGAGACTTTTTGCCATACGCCCCACTCTCCGGTGGTACCGGGCTCTTCACCCTGGGTCCACCAGCCTGACTGCCACAGAGCCCCGTTATGAGAGACCTCATCCCCTTGCAAATAGATGGTGCCAGCATCCCAGGGATTGGCGCAGCTGGTGCCGTCCGATACGGTGACTTTCCGCTCAGCGGAAACTGTCTGGCCCGCACTGTCGGTTACGGAATAGTTCAAGGTATAAACGTCAACGACAGATGTATTGACAGAACCAGATATCCGGATTGTGGTTGTCAGATCACCGTCTTCTGCATCCATAGCCGTAACCCCTGCCATTTCATCAAACAGGGTATTTAGCGGGATGATCGAATTATCAACACCGGAGAAAACCGGCTTCAGGCTGAACACTTCCACAGAACGGACGGCAGACGTTGTATGACCATCACTGTCCGTTACACGATAAGTGAGGGCATAGGTGCCAATCTCATGGGTATCTACATAACCATCGATGCGAATTTCGCCAGTCAGGTCGCCATCTTCATTATCAATGGCATTGACGCCGACCATGGCATCAAAGTCAGAGCCATGGAGAACACGGACATTCTGAACGCCTTTCAAGACCGGCTTGCCGTCAACCGGTGGAGGCGTTGGAGAGTTGCTGTGGATAAACGGGCCATAGTCTTTAACAAACTGCTCGTTATAGGCGTTACCGGAGGCATCGGTGCCCATATCCCAGTTTATCGACCAGGTCATCACACCGCGCAGGCCCTGCCCCTGTGAATCAAGGCGTTTGAAAGCGTTGTATAGATCCTGAGGGTCTTTGACAAAACCGGTAGCTGCGGCATCATTACTGGATGGGATGCCGAAAACCAACCTGGAATGTGGAATCTGATGAAAACCACGGGTGCCGTTTACCAGTGAGTCCGCCATGTAATAAATAAACTCTTCTTTTAAGGCATCGTTGTTCTGGGCAATCCAGCCAACCCCATCAATCCATATACCATCGCCACCCTGATTATAAAACTGCGGGTTGATCCAGTCGTAGTAACCTTCCAGGTTATCGATGTAGGGAACGTACTTACCACTGTCTACAAGGTAAGGAAACTCCGGAGCCATGGTAATCAGGAAGTTTTTACCCTGCGCCTTGTAATGATCTTTTACAATACGAAGCGCTGCTGGAATTACCGTCTGGTTATCTGCTGCGGTAACGGCGGCCTGTTCCAGATCGATATCCAGACCATCAAAGCCGTAGTAGTCGGTCAGTCGGATAATCTCATCCGCAAAAGGCTGCTCATCACCGGCCCGCAGTTCAATGTGCGCATCAGCACCACCGAGGGCGATCAGCACAGAACGGCCCTGATTATTCAGTTCAGCAATCTGGTCAATAAACTGCTGCTCAGTAAGACTAATGGCCGGGTCCAGATGGAACGTCGGAATACGACCTGCAGCTGTGTCGTACACTTTCATAAACGAGACGTTGACCACATTGTACATTGGGTCAACCTGGTCCAGTTTCACACAGGGAGCGTTCCCGCCCTGATAGCCGGAGCCATTGCACCAGTTGTGCCAGTAGCCCACCACAACGCCACTGTCCGGATTAACCATGGCCGAACCGTTAGCCTGTGCAGTCACAACTATTCCCGCCAGTACCGCAGAAGTAGCCAGTTGTAATAATTTACGCTTAAACAAATTTCTGTTCCTTACACATTTTATTTGCCAGCAGTTTTTATAGGCTTTTGATTTATAAGACAAGAGCAACATAAGGATCCGATCACAAATTATCGAAAAAGGTCAGGGTAGACTTCGATGAAAAAGCAATGGCACCAGCATAAGCCAGTGCCAACTACTTACAGATTAAAATGAAAAGGTCGTAAATGATCAGTCACAGGTTGAAGGTCCAAAATTTACCCACACATCGACCACTCCGGGCTCGTCCCCTTTGCTCCACCATTTAGCTTCCCAGCGCAGACCGTTGTGGTTGACCTGGGCACCACCGTTATAGCCAATACCGGACTGCCAGCCAAGCTCAACATCACTGATCAGCTGCCAGGCTTCGTTGGAGGGTGAAGGCTCCGAACCCTGTACCCACCATTTGGCTTTATACACCAGGCCTTTATGGCTGACCGTTTCTGTGGTGTAGATTGTGGCAGCATCCCACGACGGATAGTTGCTGGCATTGGGATCAGTCACATCACAGTCGCCCGGAGGTATCACCCCGGCAACGTTCTCAACGTGAACAACGGTGGTTGCACTGGCTTGGGCATCGCCATCCGAAACAGTAACCACAATGTTGTGGGTTTCGCTGGCATCAACAGCAGGAGCCTTAAGCTCCAGGGTGTTTTCCAGCTCAGAAAGGATGGTGAACACTGACGGTACGCTCCAGCTGTACGTCAGAATATCGTTATCGGCATCCCGGGCGTTGGCAGTCAAGGTAAACAGGGTCTGCTCATCAACATAAGTCGTTGGGGAGATAGTCACCGCAGGGGCTGTGTTAAGTTGCTCCGGTTTATTGGTAATCACCACGCTATCGGTGTTTGACAAACCTTCTACATCAGTAACCGTCAGAGTAAAGGTGTACTGCTTTTCTGCATCTACCCTCGGTACGACAATCGTCGTTGTTTCAGCGGTTGCATCAGCCAGTGTTAACGGATCGCCAACTGTCTGCTGCCATTGATAAGTAATGGCATCTCTATCTGGATCGAAGGAACTACTGCCATCCAGGGTGACTGCCACCGGACCAACGACGGATTGATCAGCCCCTGCCCGTGCCACCGGTGCGCGGTTTCCGGGCTCGGTGGTTCCTTCTCCATGCCCCAGGGACTCGTGCATGGCATTGGTGAGCATGCCGTTATCCGCATCAATTTCCCAGGAGAACAGGCCCGCCATATTGTTATCAAGCACATATTGCCCCTTGGCCTGAATCGATGAAGGATCATCGTAGGTGATCAGCTCACCGGTTGACTCCTTCCACAGGTAAGGTGCCTCGGCCTGCTGATCATAGCCATAGACAAAGCCTTGGGCTTCACCGTGATTCTCATAAATATCACGATAATCCAGCACGCCCTTTTCCCAGGTGCCGTTGATACCACCGGTAGCAGTACCACTGAACGGATTACCAGCCTCCTTCAGGTTACTGACACCTGCCCAGCCACGGCCGTAAAGCGCAACACCCAGAACAATTTTGTCGTGATCAATACCTGACTTGACGTACTCCTGAATACCGTTGTGGCTGAAGTAGCGGTTTTCCCCCATATCGTTCATGGATGACTCATACAACCCGGTATGGTGGTTAAGATTGGTGACATTAAATGCACCGTAAAAGTCATAGGTCATGGCAAAGAGGTAATCCAGGTAAGGGCTCACCTGTTTATAATTGACCACATCAATTTTATCTTTGCCAGCGTTCATGGCGGAGGTCAGCTGGTATTCCCGGCCGGTTTCAGCTTCCAGCCTGTCCAGCATTTGACGCAGCTCTTTCATCAGGGTGACATACAGTGGACCATCGGTTTCAGGATTACCCAGCGATGGATTTGCACCTTTACCACCCGGGTGCTCCCAGTCGATGTCCACACCATCAAAGAACTTCCAGGTGCGCAGGAACTTCTCGACAGAATTAACGAATGTTCTCCGGTTCGTTTCATCATGGAACTGGTGGAAGGGATCACTCAGCGTCCAGCCACCAATGGATGGCAGGATTTTAAGGTCCGGATTGGTCTTTTTCGCCGCCATCATCGCCGCATAGTTGCCTTTGTACGGATCACTCCAGGAAGAAGCACCTTCCTGACTAAAGCCTTTTTGCAAGGCGGCCCATGGATCATGAATGACCACTTCAAACTCCGGGGTACCGGCACAGGCATTTTGCAGGGCTCCCCAGGAACCATCAATCGATTTCAGTGAGTCATTATGCTGTTCAGAGCAGATAGGAATAAAGCCGTAGAGAATATGGGTCAGATTCTGCACTGGTACCTTATCAAAGGGATAGTTACGACCATAAACCGACCACTCAACAAAATAGGTACCCATCACTTTGCCGGTTTTATTCTCATAAGGTTTATGGAACTCTGTCCAGGAAACCGGCAGAGCCTCCAGATGAGCACCATCGGTATCAGCAACCACTACTGGTTTGGGTGCTGAGGTGGAGCAGCCGCTGCCATTGCAAAACTGCAGCGTCATGTCCCACTTACCACCTTTGGACATAGGGAATGATGCCTGTTTTGCGCCAGCAGTGCCGGTCCACTGTACGTCACCATCAAATAATATTTTAGCTTCAGTGTCCGCTGCTGTGCCCCAGGGCAAATCCCAGCTTACCTCAATATTCACCTCGTCATTAACCGTCACCAGTTCCTTATAAGCGACAGCAGACTGGCTGACCTCCACCAATGCATATTTGTGATCTCCCCAACCGAGGACTGGCGTGGGCGGCAGAGCTGCCTGAGCAGCGGCAGAAGCAATCATACTTCCTAGAATGAATGCCAGTTTTGTTTTTCTGATCATGGATACCCCAAAAAACACAGCAACTTAAAAAGGTGGGCAATGTTAGTATCAAGCCCAGCACCAATCAATAAACAACATCTCATACTTAGGCTGCAAAATGGAACGGGTTTCTGCAATCGGTTTCATGATTTACATGTATTTGTGAATTGAGGGGGATGCTAAACGACAATGGTATAAAAATGCGGCACCAGTAATGAATCAGGGGGATTAAGATAGGTAAACACGTAGCGATTTGTTGTGTATTTTCAGAGGCACACCTGCTTCCAGACAGGCCAGCAGGGTACGGATATGAAAAAGCACACACACCCAAGTCTGTACACCTGTCTGTCGTCGTATTTTATCCGGATGGATCAGGCAGGCACCTTTATTATGGTGTCAGCAGGGTTGAGGCCAACCAGCAAATTTACCTATGGACAGTCTTATCCACATGAGAGCGGTGATGGCATTCCATGGATATACACTGCTTCCCTGCGGAATGTTAAATAGGTGCTATTGGAGAGGACTGATCCACAAAGATCAATTGCTCAGTAGCAAACCCAAGTGCTTTGGCTTTGTTGATAAAGTCCGATTTAACCTGATCACTGACGGTAGGCGTTCTGGCCAGCAGCCAGAGATAATCTTTGCCATTTCCTGAGATAAAGGCGTATTCATAGCCTTTCTGATCAAGCTCGAAAATAATGTAGGAGCCGTAGAAGGGGCCAAAAAAAGAGACTTTCAGATATCCCTCGTCAGCTTCTCTGACAAATTTTGCCTTGCCTTCGGCCTGCTTACGTTCACCTGCCTCAGCAGAGTAACCTGAGTTGATGACCTGAATACTGCCATCAGGGTTGCTTGAGTATTCTGCGGTGATATGGGAAAGGCCTCGCTCAAATCGATGATCCAGCCTGGCTATCTCATACCATTTTCCAACATAGCGGTTAACCTCAAATGGCTTTACCGGTGTAACGCCTTCGGGTATTCCTGTACAGCCCGTCAGCAGTGCTATCAGTGACAGAATTTTAATGGCTTTCAACACGTTTTATCCTTATTTCAATACATCCCACATAATAAAGTTCTTCACTTTACCTGAGAGGACATAATACCAAAACAGATTTGATGTATTTAATAGTGCGACAATAAATTTCATAAATTACATGGAGTTATCTGAAGTTGAGCACGGTTTGCCGTGGTTTGGGAAAATTAACGTACAAACAGGTATTGGCGCTAAAAAATTTGGAGGGTATGGCTCTTGCAGGGAACAACGCTGTTTCTGTTTACCAATGATTTGAGGCTGAGTGATAACCGGGCCTTGATGCAGGCCGCTGCCAGTTGTAAACATCTGGTGTGTGTCTATTGTGTTGACTCTGCCTGGTTTAAGCCAGGCCGTTACCAGTCAAGGGTGATGGGCGAGCATCGCTGGCGTTTCCTGTGGGAGAGTATTCAACAGCTTGAATCACAGCTTGAACAGCGACGGCAAAAACTGTTGGTGCGTTTACAAAGTCCGTATCAAGCAATCGAACAAATGCTGAAAGCCCATAAAATCGATGCGGTCTATCGCAGCCGTAATACGGGTTTTCAGGAGAGTGCCTATTGGCAAAGTCTCAAACAGAACTTCCCGGCAGTCACCTTCAATGAAGTTGAAACATTTACGCTCTTCCACCAGAACGATCTGCCATTTGCCCTGGACGAGCTGCCGGAAACATTTACTCAGTTCCGAAAGCACGTCGAAAATCTGCTCATCACCGAAGCCGCAACCGCACCGGATATCATGCCAGGGCCCATGCCCGGTTTGAATTACCATTCTGACAGGTTACCGGCAAGGGCCAAAACCAACAGCCCGTTTACTGGTGGTGAAACGGCAGGGGCAGAGCATCTGAAGCACTATTTCTCAGCGCTGCAGCCAACCACCTATAAAGAGACGCGAAACGCCTTGCAGGGTTGGGAGACCTCAACCAAATTTTCACCCTGGCTGGCCCATGGCTGTCTCTCCGCCCGGCAGATTTTCCAGGCACTCAGGCATTATGAGTCATTGATTATGGCCAATGAATCCACCTACTGGATTCAATTTGAATTGCTGTGGCGTGAATATTTCCAATGGTACGCCCTGAAGCATGGTGTTCGGCTGTTTTCATCCAGAGGCATCCGGGATAAGTGCCGGTTGTCCTGCTTTTATCCGGAACGGTTTCAGAAATGGTGCGCCGGTAATACACCCTGGCCCATTGTGAACGCCTGCATGAAAGAGCTGCAGGCCACCGGTTACCTGTCCAACCGTGGGCGGCAAATAGTGGCCAGCTGCTTTATTCATGAACTGGGGATGGACTGGCGCTACGGGGCTGCCTGGTTTGAGCAGCAGCTGGTGGATTATGACGTGGGCAGCAACTGGGGCAACTGGCAGTATCTGGCGGGCGTGGGTGCTGACCCGAGAGGGAGTCGCCATTTTAATCTGGATAAACAGGCTCAGCAGTTCGATCCTGATGGCCACTATATCAACCGTTGGGGAGGGCATAAAACCTACCCTCTCGACAGTGTCGATGCGGCTGACTGGCCTATCATGCCGTAATCATTCAGCGGCTAACAGCTCATGCCGCCAGCGGGCCTTATGATCTTTCGCCAGGTGGGCCGATACCTGTGGCATGATTCGGATGGAGGACAATAGAGGACAATAGGACACCCACTTTTTTAAAAGTGAATAGAGAGTGCGTCATTTATTCATTTTTTAAAATGATAGTATTGATCGTTTTCAGAAATCCTCATTCATACCAAGCAGGAAGAGCCTGGAAGATACTATCGAGACAATATAAGAAAGAGCCCTACAGAAAACTCTGGTCACATTAAAGTAAATCAAAATGTGTTGATCAGGCAGGATAGAGATTACCGCTCACAGACATCCCATGAACCCAGCATTTTCCGCTGCTTTCTGCATAAGCCTTCAGTGAAGCCAGCTTGCCGACTGCTCGGTGAAAACGATTCTGCCATCGCATAGTCTCCAGCCATTCATTTGGGGCAATATCCAAGCGTTCCAGGATAGGTGGTACATCGTCAGTTATACGGCCACGTTTGCCTTTGCGGACAATTCGGCCAGACCAGTCAACCAGTTCAAAGTAGCTAATGAGTGGGTATGGAATCGCCTGTTCAGGGTTTTGACCCTGAGCTTTTAACGGTTTCAAGTGTGCCTTTTGTTTTTTTCCGTTTGCACTGTCGTATGACTCAATGCGCTCTTTAATAGAGGTATGTTCTGAGGTTTCCAGCGTTGCGGCAATTTTTGCCCGGATGGGGTTTAAGTCGACATAGGTCATGCAAGTCAGCAATGCTGCCTCATCTAACAGGGACTGACTTTTGTAACGACCTTCCCAAAAGCGTCCTTTGCACTCATCCTCTTTATTAGCCAGCCGGGCTAAGTATTCGTTGAGACAGCGCATGAACCAGCTGATATCCATTAAACGACCTCGGTACTCCTGGGCATATTCTTCGATGCGCAGCAGCTCTGCTTTGCCTGGCTGGTCGCCGGCAAGATAACGTTGAACCAGGTGTGGGCCAGAAAACAGCTGCGTCCAGCGTTGTAAGACTTCTTTAGTGTCCCATTTTTTGGCTTGCTGACTATTAATATGGAGCACCACATGATAATGATTCGACATCACCGCATAAGCACAGACTTCCAGGGCAAAAATACCAGAAAGCGCTTTCAACCGATCAACCACCCACTGCCTGCGATGCTCATAGTTTTTGCCTGAGAAATTGTCTCGGCCGCACAGGAAAGCCCTGCGAACGCAGCGTGCCATGCAGTGGTAGTAGGACGTACTGGCTGGATATATGAGGTTTTTTCGGGCGGTCGTCATGTCATTTTTTTTGGTTACTGGGTATATGTGCTTAATGCCATTAAGAGGCTCCAGAAAAAAAAGACGGTGTGGCTGATTAGTCAAATTTTTGGGTGTCCTTTCCTTTTATTTTACTGGAACTCTGGGTCGTTTCAGTTAAATTAGAAGTCAGTGGTAAATTACCTGAGTTTTTAGTTGAATTGACTGACTGACGATACCGCTTTTTGCGCTCCCTTTCGCGCTCGACGTAAGCGGGATCTGTCAGGTAGCGCTCCCTGTGGCGCTTCCTTTTGCGCTCCCTTTCGCGCTCGGCGTAAGCGGGATCTTTGCGAAGCTCCCTTTGGCGCTCCCTTTCGCGCTCGGCGTAAGCGGGATCTTTCTGGTAGCGCTCCCTTTGGCGCTCCCTTTCGCGCTCGGCGTAAGCGGGATCTTTGCGAAGCTCCCTTTTGCGCTCCCTTTTGCGCTCAGCGTAAGCGGGATCTTTGCGAAGCTCCCTTTTGCGCTCCCTTTCGCGCTCGGCGTAAGCGGGATCTTTGCGAAGCTCCCTTTTGCGCACCCTTTCGCGCTCCCTTTTGCGCTCGACAAGTGAAGAACTGCCATCAACATTAACTTCTGCCTGGGTTGTTTGGTTATCACTTGTCGCTTGGTGCATGCATAACGGATTAACGACAGCATCTGGCCGTAAATCTTGTGAACTATGAATTCCGGCAGGAAGATCAGTTAACTGTAAATCTGAGCTTGTATGATTCGCTGTTGTCTGCTTTCTAATTTCAAGATCGTCCAACGATATTAACTGCTGAAAGGGAATACCTGTTGTTAGTGATAATGCATCATTAACGGGTTCATAATCAGTCTGGTAAGGAACATATTTATCAAGAATGGATTGTGGTACCTCTGGAATACCTGTTCCAGAAGCGTTTTCTGAATCGAAGTTTATTAGGGATGTAATATTATATTCATTCAATGAAATAGAATGATTAGCTTCATTTTGATATGTATCTGGTCCGCTATTGTAAGTAGGAATAGGGTTCAGCACTTGAACTGGCATGCCTTGATAAATAGGCTGCTGTTCGGTGGTGCCAAATTGCTGTTCTTGATCTACTAAACCTGATGCGCTGGAACAAAGATAAGAAAAAGAAGCATCGAATGAAGGCAGTTGATTTATTTGATCCATTGAATTATTGAACTATCGAATTACAGATTAAGACCATGCTTTCTTATAAAAGTTCCTCCCTTTCGCGACTCATTCGCATTTATTTATGTCAACCAAGTATAAGGATTTGCTATTGCGATTACAATACAAGAATCAATATAATGATTTATAACCTGTTGATATTAAATTGATATTTTTGAGGCGGTGTTGCAGCAGGGTTTGGGCTTGCCTTTACCAGCTTCGAGAAAGCCAAACCCTGACTGTCATTTGTGATTAACTCTGGCTCAGCATTTCCGGTTTTACGTCACTATTAGTAATAGCCATAGCAAATCTTTATGCTTGGTTGACATAAATAAAGAATGAGTTGTGAAAGAGAGGAACTTTTAAAAGAAGGCGTGGTCTCAGGCTGTAATTAAATAATTTAATAATTCAATGGATCAAACCAATCAATTTCCTTCATACGATGCTTCTTTTTATTTTCTTTGTTCCAGCGCATCAGGTTTAGTAGATCAAGAACAGCAATTTGGTGCCACCGAACAGCAGCCTATTTATCAAGGCATGCCAGTTCAAGTGCTGAACCCTATTTCTATTTACAATAGCGGACCACATACATATCAAAATGAAGCTGATCACTCTTATTCATTGAATAAATATAATATTAAATCTCTAACAAACCTCGATTCAGAAAACGCTTCTGGAACAGGTATTCAAGAGATACCACAATCCATTCTTGATGAATATGTTCCCTACCAGCCTGAGTATAAACCCGTTAATAATGCATTATTACTAACACCAAATACTCCCTTTCAGCAGCTAATATCGTGGGACGAGCTTGAAATTAGAGAGCAAACAACAGCGAATCATACAAGCTCAGATTTACAGTTAACTGATCTTCCTGCCGGAATTCATAGTTCACAAGATTTACGGCCTTTTGCTGTCGTTAATCCGTTATACATGCACCAAGCGACAAGTGATAACCAAACAACCCAGGCAGAAGTTAATGTTGATGGCAGTTCTTCACTTGCCGAGCGCAAAAGAGAGCGCCAAAGGGAACGCCAAAGGGAGCTTCGCAAAGATCCCGCTTACGCCAAGCGCGAAAGGGAGCGCAGAAGGGAGCGCCAAAGGGAGCGCTACCAGACAGATCCCGCTTACGCCGAGCATCAAAGGGAGCGCCAAAGGGAGCGCTACCAGACAGATCCCGCTTACGCCGAGCGTCAAAGGGAGCGCGAAAGGGAGCGCTACCAGACAGATCACGCTTACGCCGAGCACAAAAGGGAGTGCCAAAGGGAGCGCGAAAGGGAGCGCTACCAGACAGATCCCGCTTACGCCGAGCGCAAAAGGGAGCGCCAAAGGGAGCGCGGAAGGGAGCGCTACCAGACAGATCCCGCTTACGCCGAGCGCAAAAGGGAGCGCCAAAGGGAGCGCTACCAGACAGACCCCGCTTACGCCAAGCGCAGAAGGGAGCGCCAAGGGGAGCTTCGCAAAGATCCCGCTTACGCCGAGGGACAAAAGATCTATAAAAAGACCTACCAAAGAATCAAAATACAAACCTCCAACAAGGAAGAAGCTAAAGAGCAAGCTGTGATCGCAAGAGAGCGGTATCTTCAGTCAGTCCATTCAGCTAAAAACTCAGGTGATTTACCACTGACTGCTAATTTAGCTGAAACAATCCAGAGTTCTAAGGCTTGTTGAGGTTTTACATCGGTAACCAGACGATACAGCATGCCATAGCGACGACGCTGACATAGCAGCAATTCCCGCTGACCATATCTCTGTAACCGCATAAATAGATTATCCAGGTGACTATTTTTCAAGGTTGAACGAACCATGGCTACTTTATCAGCCAACTTATCAGCAAGTTCAGAACACAGGATACACAGGGCTACCGGCGTTATCTCATGTGGTCAACCAGGTGTTTTAAGCTGATACTCCTGCCACTCCCCTGTGTCAGCATAGTTGTCGCCTCTCCTGAATTGAGAAACATAAACAGGGGGCGGCCAGTGAGTGATCAATGGCCCGCTATTCAGAAGAGTTCAAAGAGTCCATCATTCAGAAGATGATGCCACCAAATCATGTGCCTGTTTCTCAGCTGGTACGTGATACTGGTATCTCTGATGTGACTCTGTACACTTGGCGAAAGAAAGCTTTATCTCAAGGAATACCTGTGCCAGGCGACGGAAAAAATCCAGATCAGTGGACACCTGAAAACCAATTAGCCGTAATCATTGAAACAGCGGCCTTAAATGAAGCAGAAATGGCTGAATACTGTCGTAAGAAAGGCCTTTTTGCTGAACAAATTGAACAGTGGAAACGAGCCTTTAATTAGCGGTGTGTCGCCCAAATCTGTCAGCCCATCAGAACAACGTAAGGCCTTGACGGTTGAGCAGAAAAAAGACAAGCAAACCATCAGGAAACTCGAACGTGAGCTCAAGCGCAAGGACAAGGCATTAGCAGAAACTGCTGCCTTGCTGGTGCTCACAAAAAAGGCCCGAGAGATCTGGGGGGAACCAGAGGACGATTAACCTCTCTCCCGGATCGCTAAATTGCAGTCAACCTGATGATCACACAGACCGTGAAAGCTGGTGCACGCCAGTCGAAAAAGGGGTACCGCCCAATCCATCGCTGGATTGCGAAGCTTTCCCACGCCCCAATCGTCAGGATGTGTACGTCAGCGATGAAGACTACGCCTGCGTTTACTATCTGGCCAATCCGTTCTGGAAAGCGGTGATGGAATTCGCCTACATCTGCCGGGCAAGACGTTCCGAACTGATCAATATGAAGCGGAACCAGCTGCTGGAAAGAGGCATACAGCTGAAACGGGCCAAAGGCTCACTGGATGAAATCACCCTCTTGATCCCGCGCCTGAGAAAAGCCCTCAAGCTTCTTGAAGACTACAACAACGGTGAGAAGTTTGAATATGTGTTCGGTGCGCCCAACGTAATCGCCAAAAAAGGCATTCAGATGTCACCGGGGCAAAAGATGCACAAGAACACTTTAGACAGCCAGTGGCAGAAACTGATCAACCGTGCGGTGGATGAAGGGCTCATTGACGAGAAATGGCACTTCCACGATCTCAAGGCAAAGGGAGTCTCTGACCATGAAGGACTGGTCTCCGGCCACAAAACACTGGAAGCGAAGAAAATCTATATCCGAAAAACCCAGGAAGTACAGGGTACGAGATAACAAAAGGGAAGAGAGATGAGAGAAGATATCACCGGGCAGTTGTCCGGTTTTTTTTGCCGCCAATTACACGACATATCTTTGAGAATTGGTGCCCAGGAGAAGACTCGAACTTCCACAACCATACAGCTACCAGTATCTAAGGCTAGCGTGTTACTCTTATATTTATTTCAACAACTTAGCTCAAATCGTTTTAGGAAAAAATGCGCAAGTGTGTATTATTTTTCGATATTTTAACCATTTTTTTTAGGAAAAATTTTAATGAAAAATACCTTCTGGTTACCCAGCGAAAGTGGTCATCTAAACGACAGTGTTCAACACTGAAAGATATTTTCTCTGATCATCGCCCATACCTGCGAAGCGTTTGCTTCATGCTTCTTGGCATTACAAATCGCATTTTACAATCCACCCAGTGCACAACTCGTAACCAACAAGAAGGGACAGGCAAATTTTTGCCTGCGGGCAATCCTGTCATCGTTCTGAAATTTATAGAACGCTGAATCCGTCGACATGGCCAGATATGCTATCCGGGTATCGGTCACCCCGTATCATACACACCCATGCCGCGCTACAATCAAACCCATAATATTGGCTCAGGATACCAACAGGATGCCCCCTGATCAGCCAGATACGCTGCCCCTGGAGAATATTGACTTTCGCGCCCTGTTTAGCCTGGTCGGCGAGGCAAACGCTGAGCTTGCCCGGTACGATGGTTTGCTACAAGGGATACCAAACCCTGCGGTGATGCTCTCGCCACTGACCACTCAAGAGGCCGTACTCTCTTCCAAGATTGAGGGTACTCAGGCCACCGTTGATGAGGTACTGGAGCAGGAGGCAGGGCTGGAAAAGGAAGCGAGAAATTCAAGGATATCCAGGAAATTTCAAACTACCGCTCTGCCCTGTTTCAGGCCAGTGAACACCTGAAAGCTTATCCCATCCGTTTAAGCCTGATCCGTGAGTTGCACAGCATACTGCTCAACAGCGTTCGGGGACAGAATAAATCTCCCGGTGAATTTCGCAACGATCAGAACTGGATTGGCCGGGCGGGTTGCTCCATGGAACAGGCGACATTTGTGCCTCCCTCACCGCTGCGATTAATGGAGCACCTTGAGTCCTGGGAACGTTATATCGATTATGATGACTGCGACTTTCTGCTTCAGGTCGCTGTGGTACACGGGCAATTCGAACTGTTACATCCATTCAAGGATGGTAATGGCCGGATTGGACGCATCCTGATCCCACTATTCCTGTACCAGAAAAAAATTCTCTCCGAGCCTATGTTCTACCTGAGCGAATACCTGGAAGCCCACCGTGACGAATATTACCAGCGTCTCCAGGCGATCTCTTCAGAAGGAGACTGGAATGGGTGGATTGCTTTCTTTTTGCGAGCAATCACCCTTCAGGCCAGGGAAAACAGTGCGCGGGTGAGAAACATCATGGGGCTGTATGAACATATGAAGCATCAAATTCAACACATTACCCGTTCCCAGTATTCTGTTCATTTACTGGATGCGCTGTTTAGTCGCCCCATCTTTCGCACCACGGATATTATTCAACAGTTTGAAGAAAAGTACGGCATTCATCCCAAAACCACACCGGCTTTACTCCGTCAACTGCGCGATGCCGGGATTTTATTGGAGATCAAACCGGCTTCCGGGAGGCGTCCTGCGGTACTTTGTTTTGCAGAGCTGTTAGAAATTACTGAAGGTCAGGGTGTATTCCAACGCGGATAGCTCTGAATTCTCACGCCTTTTAAGGAGTGGAATCTCTGATTCAGGCTCCACAAACCTCGTTGAGGAGTTTGGAGACTCCACAAAACCACTTGAGCTTGATAGCACATTCAGGCTCCACAAGCACCATTGAGGAGTTTGGAGACTCCTCAAAACCATTTGAGGAGCATGATACCCGATTCAGGCTCTACAAGCCTCGTTGAGGAGTTTGGAGACTCCTCAAAACCATTTGAGGAGCGTGATACCAGATTCAGGCTCCATAAGCCTCGTAGGGAAGGTAAGGATTCCACGGCATATGTTAAGTAGTTAACCAAATGAAATCATATATTTCTGACTAAGTAGTCAGTCACTCTGCGGCGTTGCAACTCCGGTCACATAGCTACGGCTATGCTCCCTGCGTTGCGCCTTGCATAGTAACTGCCCACTTAGCCAGAAATATACGATTCCATTTGGCCAACTACTTAATGAGCGGAAAATTTAATTCAAAGTAACCGGATATCCTTGATAAATGAAAACTTCAAGCTTTAAAAAAGCTCATACCAATCAACATATTACTTCCGGTAAGAGGCACTACCGGCAGTAAGGTTTTTACGGTGCTTCTGTCGCAGAAAAGGCGGCCAGCCCAAGGGTATCAAGCCATCCCCGCTATCGGGGTACAACCGGCTGATCAGTTACGGTTCAGTAAGCCCTGCAACCGCCCCCGGTCAAAAATCACCTGCTCAAACGCCACCGGTGAGTCCGTTTCAAAATGGATCGCCACAAATGCCGGGCAGTCGTCATCCTCGCCGTTCGCTTCCATTTCCATCAGGGTGTAACGGTAGGCACCGGTGATCTCCCGATCCTGGAGAATCTCCGGCAACACACAGATTTTCAGAATCCGGTGGCCCTGGGTCCAGGTAAAGGCAGGGCCGGTATCATGGCGATAAGAGATATCCTGAAAGTACCCAGGTATACGGATACCCAGTGCATAGTCACCACCAAACTGCTGCTGATAACACTCCATATTATCCCCAGATAGTTATTGTGTTTTGGGATCACTTTTTTTGCAGGTAATGGCCTCTTACGGAGGCCAGTCGGCCAGATCACCGGGGCCGTTTTTTATTTTTGATACATCCGACCATCCAACACCGGCCTGTCCCACTATCAGGCTCATGAATCATCAGAGATATCATAGGAATCGCTCCCGGCTCTGACTGCGGTTGTTATTAGCCCCACTTTGCCGCTTGGGTAATAGACCTGAGTTTCACCTTATCACGGTGGGCTGCCGTTATCTTCCCCAATTTATCCTGCCCTGCTTAACTGATCACGAAGGCTCCGGATTCCAGGGGCAATCATTGCATCGCTGGGCATATGAACTGAAATCCCGGGATGGTGGATCATATTCATAACCTGTAAAAGCACGACGATACAGAGACCATGACCAGTGGGATTCAAGAAAAAGGGATGCCTATCAGAAGTCGCTCAGCCAGGGCTACACGGCAAGCCGGGCAAAATCGTCACGGTTAAAGCTTGAAGTCCGAAACCCCGGGAATTTTATGCTCCCAAAGTTTCATCTTCCATAGCCATCACCCTGGCTGCCTGCATTGCCAGAAATTCGTTTTGAGCTATCGGCATGCTGGCTATTTGCAGATTCATGCAATTGTCTTCAGTAAACTCCAGGCGAAAATCCATGATAAAACGACGATCTTCAGCAAACCTCAAGCGCCTTTGGTCAATAATGCCAGAGAGCTTGCTGGCGAGTATGCCATCGGGGTCATTAACGCACTCGTCCAGTTTCCTCTCAATCAAAACACCCCATAAAAAATCCTCGAACTCTTTCGAACAAATTGGTGTTTCCAAACCCGGTAGCTTGCTGGATGATCAGTAATGGTGGGCATAAATAAGACCAGACTCACTGACTTTAATAAACAGCTCTCTATGCTCTTTGGCCAACACCTTCAGCCTGCGCTTTTTGTGTGGTTTAACCAGTGCAACCGCTAAAGTAATGGCAGCCAGCTCGGCGACACGCTGGTTAGCCGACAGTTTCAGTTTATGCAAACGCGCTATATTCTTCCTGGAAATAGTTGACTGACGCATAAAACCAAATATTTCATTTTCCTGATCAATTGCACATCTTTCCTCTTTGGGTTTCCTAGAGCACTCTTTGCAGATATGATTCTTATGCCCTTTGCCAGAAAACTGTTCATTTGGCTTGCTACAGGCACAAATCCTACAGTAATGCCCCATTTGTACCTCTCAGTTTATTTCACCAATAAACCACGAGACTCGTTGAGTAATATTGTTCGCTCAGCAAGCTCTTTAGTAGTTAACAACTCATGGTAAATTTCGATGTATCGTTTTCTGATACGGCGAAACTCAAGTGAGCCATACGCCTCACCCATCCACTTCCGCTCGTTATCCGTAATCGCGTTATTGACCTCTTCTGGCAAGTCATAAATATAATCCAGATTGTGGAAGTTGGATGCATGCCAGATATCATATTCCTGCTCGAGGGGCTGGCCCAGCACGTAAGGGATCAGATAAAGATTTGACAGCATCAGATCCGCCAGCCTGTAGCGTGCTTCCACCGGTTTGTTCATTCTCAGCAGGCCCAGAGACCAGCACAATTTCTGGATCGGTTCACCCGCATCATCAGGAAATTCTTCCTGGTACCAGTTAAAGTAACTCTCTGACTTTTGCAAATCGTTCAGGACCAGGTACAGACTGAACAGAACATATCGTTTACCGCTGCCATCACTGATGAAGTGATATTCTTTTTTCTCTTTGTTGAGCGCCGATCGATAGCTGGAAATTCTGGCTTTCAGTTTTTTTTCAGTTTCAGGGAAGATAAACATCGAATCTCTCAGAGTTTATTAACAAGAATGGTTTGTAGCTGACAGCTTCTGGAGATCACTCAGGCCACATCTCATGCTCATAAATGTAGTCAAAGGTTTCCAGTCCTTCATCAATAGCAGGATCATCCTCATCACCATTGGCTACCCAGGCTTGCATATACAGCTCACGGGCATAATCGTACAGCGCCTGCTGGACTTGCCGCTGGCTTAACGGGTCTGTGATGGTGGAGACGGCACCATTTATGACCGTTTTCAGTATGGGAATATATTGGACATCATCCTCACACTCTTTCTCATTACGGTGATGAAATTGAAGAATAATGGCTTTGCCAATGGTCGTGGCGGTTTCTACCCGGATAGTCATAGGGCTTCTCTTTTATTAACGTCTGTTTGCACAACGATCCGATCAAAACGGGCAATAATTTTCTGCAGTATAAGCCTGCGTCCGATAACACAGCCGGATTACTGAAACTATTGTCTTTTGGCGCCATCGATGAGAAAGAGGGGAAAACGCTGTCTGGTGACCAGGTGTTGAACAATCTCCGGGCAAAGTTTCCGGATAATAAATGGCGCGGGTCAGAACCCATGGCATCATACAGCCATCTGAAGTATTACCAGTAACCCTCACTAATGTCAGACAGCATCCCCTTCTATGACCTGAATGCCGAGTCTGTTTTTAACACAACGGTCGACGTTGATACCCAGTCCCTGTATCAACACTTTCTGCCACATATACAAGAATATGGTCATATACTGGATGCTGGCTGTGGTTCAGGCAGAGATGCCAAGGCCTTTCTGGAGCTGGGCTATCAGGTAACAGCATTCGACGGCAGTAAAGCCATGGCCAATATGGCCAGGAATCGCACTGGCTTGGCTGTTGAGCATTCATTATTTAAAGACTTCCAGTCAAAACAGCAATTTGATGGTATCTGGGCCTGCGCCTCGCTCCTGCATGTTCCTTATACAGAACTCTCCGATACCTTCACCCATCTGGCCTCGTTCCTGAAAATGGGTGGCATCTTCTATTGTTCGTTTAAGCTGGGCGAAAATCACCAGCTCATCCGTAATGGTCGGAATTTCACTGATTTAAACTACTCTGGTCTTATAGATATTCTCAACAATACGCCACTGAAGATCAGCCATCACTGGCAAACATTCGACCTTCGGCCAGGCAGAGCCAATGAACAATGGCTTAATGCCCTGCTAATCAGGATTTAAGTAAACATGGAAGCAACGCCGCTATATTCAGATCGAAGCCCTGCAAGCCCTTCATAACAGTCGACTGGCCGGCTATCAGCGTGGACTGGTGGTACTGGCCACAGGACTGGGCAAGACCTGGCTGGCCGCCTTTGATACCCGACAGTTCAAGGCCAAAAGGATTCTGTTTGTGGCACATCGGGAAGAGATACTGCTGCAGGCACAAAAAGCCTTCACCCGTATCCTGCCCAAAGCCCATGTTGGCTTTTATAATGGCAAGGAACGGACGGCGAATGCCGACCTGCTCTTTGCTTCCGTCCAGACCCTTGGCCGCCATAGCCATCTTAAGCAATTTGCCAGCGACCACTTTGACTACATTGTGGTGGATGAGTTTCACCATGCGCACGCTGCCACCTACAGAAATATCCTCAGTCACTTTTCCCCGGGCTTTCTGTTAGGACTGACCGCAACACCAGAACGAACCGACCAGGCGGATATCCTCAACCTTTGCGACAACAACTGGCAAAGCAGATTGCCTCTGGGAGTGCAGAACTGGCGGATGGCTGTTTTGTTAATTATGAGCCCACCGTCATCGATTTATTAAACCGGCTTGCCCGGCAACAGAAAGACAGCATTGAAGATGAATACCAGTCATTAAAGACCCTGCTTGATTATCGCCCAACCGCTACGGAATTCTACCATTACCTGAATGAAATTCAGATGCCCTTCAGCCGGGTTAGCCAGCAGCACAATAGCTGGTTTCAGCTGGTTGCTAACCAGCAGGATCTGATGAAGCAGGAAACAGAGGTGTTGCAACGCCACAGCGATTTTCTTCGAAATACTGTTGAGAAAACCGCCATGGCCAAGTCCTTTAAAATGATCCTGCTCAGTGCATTCCTTGACCTTGATGGTTTTGACAACCCGCCAACCACTGAACAGCTGGCGGAAAAAAGCTGGCACCACCTGAAACGTCGGCCAGATCTGTTCGCCAAAGATCTTCCTGAAAATAAGCAAACCCTCACTGCTGACAGCAAAGCCTGGCATAAATACTGGCTCAGCAATCCCATTAAATTCTACTCAAACAAAGATAACGACCCCTTTGTGATAGACAGTGGTCGTTTTGTCTGCAAGGAACAGGTTCTTCCCCAGCATAAAGCGACCTTGCATCAGATGATGCAGGAGTTGGTGGAACTGAGAATAGCGATGTATATCAACCGGGGCTGATCTTTGACCAATGAATCAGAATGTATAACCTGAAAATAACAGCGCCAATTTACTCCCACTTGCAGGCGCTTAATAAATCTCGCTAAAGAGGAATACCCATGGAAAAACTTATCTCTATGACCATCAATGGTCAGTCAGTCTCCGGAACCATCACCGACCTCTCCCGCGCAGGCTTATCCATTGAAATCACTGCTCCGTTCTCCGGATACAGTGCTCACCGGTATGTGCCGACCTTTGCCAGGGCCAGTCGTAACTTTCTGGAAATTGGGGATCAGGTAGCTTCAGAGCTGCTGTCGGAACTCTATAATGATCTTTTGCTTTTGGATGGTAAGCGTCAGTCACTGCAAGCTGTATTGCATGGCAGCGAGGGGGTTTTCTCAAAGATTGCGGAGCACAAGGCTCTTCAGGCTGAGTTGTCCACAAAAAAACCAGAGCTAAAACAGCAATTCAGGGCTGGCCTGTTGGATCAAAAGCAGTATCAACAATCACTGAAGCGTATTCGTGATCAGGATTTTCAGCACAACATGCTGGCCAGAGAGCTTGTGGATCAGTTTATTGAACAACATTTTCCAACGTGGCATCACAGCCTGGATCATGATCAGTTGATCGATTTTCTATCGTCAGACTGATGCTGATCCGCCATCTTTTACACCTCCACTTACCAACGAGAAGAATAAAAATGTACGACATTATTGGAGATATCCACGGCCGGGCTGATGAACTTGAAGCTCTATTGCTGAAGCTTGGCTATCAACGACAGGGAACGGTTTATAAACACCCTGAACGCAAAGCCATAGTTGTCGGGGATTTTATCGATGGCAAGGGACAGCACCGGAAAACAGTAGATATTTGTCGTTCAATGGTAGAACAGGAAAGCGCGCTTGCCGTGATGGGCAATCATGAGTTCAATGCCATCTGCTACTCGATACCCGATGGCACCGGAGATTACCTGCGCCACCATAATGAAAAAAATATCCGGGATCATGCTGAGCTTATTGCCGAGTTTCCCTTTGGTTCTCATATCCCGGGGCTTTGAGCGACAGCGTAGCCTGCGTTGATTACAGTGTCGCAAGGCCTGGCGGCAAACTGGTGGCTTACCGTTGGCGTGGTGAGCAGAAGCTGGAACAGAATAATTTTATCTGGGTAGACAGGCATCTATAGTGATGGGGTGTCAGAAAAAAGGGAGCAATAATGCAGCACTTTTTATTGGGTTGATTTATCATCTTTGCTTTCTGATTGAAGGGTTCAGGTCTCATCATGGCTAAACTAACCACCGGCCAGAAGCGCCGGCAAAAAGAGCTTAAACGACGGAAGAAAAAGCAACTTCAGGTAAAAAAACAGCAGACATCCACATCCATGACTTTCATGGACTTACCATCCGGCCTGCCGAAGCTCTCTGAAAGGCTGAGTGAATTTGCCGGCACCTTGTTGGATGGAACCCAGACAGGCCGCAATTATATAGAAAACATCATTACCATGGTCGCCGGGTGCTGGAACATGGGGGCTGTGACAGAAGCAATGGCTTTGGAAATGCGTGAAGAGTTGTCCGAAGGGTTAAGGCAGTTACAGCCCGAGCTGTTAGAGGTAATGGAACCACACTTCGACAGACTGATCACCGCACGACGCTTCCTCTATGCAGATGACCCTCGCTTCATTGTCAGTCATGATGTGACCTGGACGGGACCCAATGATTATTACTTACAAATCGCCAGCATAAACCTGCCCAAAGATGAACGCTATTCAGGCAGTCTGGCAGGGACAGGTGTATCCGCAGAATGGCGAGACAAGATTAAAGAGTTCCAGGCTCCACCCTTAACAAAAGAAGAACTCAAACTAAAGCAGCTGATTGACCAGGGTTTTGCAGTACTGCGTGACAATAAAACAACAACCGGCTTTGATAAGCCTGAAGTTGATGCCTGCGAAATCTGGCTGGATGCCTGGGAAGTAATCAAAGAACTCTATCAGGACAAGACATCTCTGGACACCATTGGCTCCAGGATGGAATTTACCCTGTACTCTTGGGGCTCCGAGATGGATATGCATTTGTTAAATGCCGCGCTTGATGAGCCCTCTTTTATAGAAAAAGGTATTACGTTCTTTCAGGAGTTTTTTGAGCATTTCCCGGAATCAGAGGAGGATACACACAAGGCTTACCGACGGGCCATGGCTCAGCTGCAATTTCGGGCCAGGGCATATGAAGAGGGCGATGCCACCTTTACCGCCCTGGTGAAGGATTACCCGGACTCTGCCTGGAGTTATATTGGCTGGGGGGATATTTATAATCCGACCTTTTCCCGCGCCCATTACGGCGATGTTCCTGCGGATATTGAACGCGCCAAACAGCTCTACCAGATTCCTGTCGATCGCAAACTTGAAGACGCTGATCATGCCCGGGAACGGCTTGATCAATTGTTAGCGTTTGCGCGTGATGAAACGGCAACACTCGACGCTTAAACTCAATGACAGCGAACTCTGCCACTGTGACAGAGGCCCGGGCAATACCAGAAGTGCGGTAAAGATGGTGGGAATATTGGCCTGATCACCAGGGCACTTCATAAAAAGCATCCGTCCCCAGCAAAGGAATGTATTGGCTGGCCAGTGCGTTCAAATCACCCGGGCCTTTCAGGGATATCCAGTCCTCAATGCTGCCCAGAAAACAGAAGCGCTGAGCATGAAACTGACGCTTCGTATCATCAACCAATTCAAAACGCAGAACCGGCATAAAGCGGCTCTGCCTGACCATCTTCTCCATGTAATCTGGCTTCAGGTTTCCGAGCCATCCGGCTTCCTTTATCTCTCTTGCCGTATCTCCTGCAGAGGATTCAAAAACGGTCACATACTGCTGCTGGCAAGCCATCCGGTAACGGAAAGACTCTTTCAGGGCTTCCAGTGCAGAAGCTATGTACTGCTGCTCAGATTCCTTGATTAACCGGGGCATCGCCTTGCGCAGGAAGACCTGGCCATTTTCGGGCCGTTCATAAATTTCAAACCCCTCAGGAATCGTACTGATTTGCTCTGCCTCAGCCTTCTTTTGACCTGAAAAATAGTAGCGGGGCTTGCCGGTACGGGTGACACCCTGATAAAGGAAATACGTTTTCCCTGTCCGGTTGGTATATGGCAGCGACACGATCATTTTCTCCTGTCAGTGGGTGATGATTGGTTCCAACGGGTATTCGTAGATATAGCATCACCAGCTACCGACCATTTGACCAGGGACTTTAATCGTCCACCAATTCCGTGGATAACCCGGTGAACAACCCGTGGGATAGTCAGGAAAACAGGGGGAAATACGGGCCAAAAACAGAGCGGTTATTTTTTAACCAGCAGTGAATAACTGAGCAAAACAAAAACCCCGCATAAAGCGAGGCCGTAGAGAACGAACAGTGTCGTTGGGGTTTCCTGTGCATCCTGCCTGGTTTTTCGAGGCTTCCATTGGTTCACATCACTGTGATACCTGAACACCTCTTCCCTGATGCAGTGTTTTATTCAACTCAAGGCTCTCGTCGGTTGAATATGTCTATTATTTTACCGGCAGTGGCGTATTATCCTATCCGCCTGAATACGGGGTAAATTGCACAACCCCCGTATTAAACAATAAAAAAACCTCACCCGAGGCAAGGCTGCAAGTGCTGATCCATCAGCCGTAAGCCGTTTTTATTATTATTTGGGTGGTATTTATTCTTAGGCAGAGAGTGAGTATTTGGTGTTCTTATTACCAGGCCCCGAAACAATCGTTACCGACTTCGGCAATCACTCAATGAATGAGTACAGATTACGTACTTACCGCAATTAAATAATTGATCTACATCAACAAAACTGAGTTAGCAATAAGAATGAAGCCAATCTTATTTGAACCAAAAACGGCAGAAGCCATAGCAGCATTTACCCTGTCGGACCATCACCAGGTATTCCTCCGGGATGTTGACGTGTTTCTGGATTAATCGAGGTTATGCCATCAGTGTCGGGGAGCGAATCAGCTCGATTGATGATCGCTTTCTGCCCGGCTTTATGATGATGTACGGCGAGACCGATCTATGGCAAGGCAAAGCGGCCAGGGATGGGTGAAAGTCTGATATTGACTGGTACTTTCATACAATA